>NZ_BAAAPN010000091.1:0-9921 GCF_039531165.1 Nostocoides vanveenii
CCAGACGTCGCTGCGACGTCATACACGCCATGCTCCGCAACCGCCAGCCCTACCAGCCCCGCACCGCCGCTGCCGCTTGACACCGAACATAGGGACACCCCCCCGGGGACCGCGACCGGGACGCTTCGTCGTTGGCGGGCCGGACTCCAGAGCGGCACGCCCACGATACGGCGGCCCCAGTCGCCGGAACCCCGCGTCAGCGGGTCACGATGTGAATGACCTGCCAGGTGCGCAACGGCGGCAACGGGATCTCGGCGTGCGTGCCGGTCGCCGACTCGATCGGCAGTGGCTCTAGGACTCCGGGGCCGTCGGGGTCCGCCACGCGCACGTCCAATCCAGCGCCGACCCGGCGGACCCGAAGCGTTCCCGACCCCACATCGCCAGGGGGGTCCTGCGGCACATTCCAGCGCAGGTCGGTCACCGCCGACAGATTGATCAGGTGCACCACCAGCCCGTATGCCGTCTGCGTCACCCGCCGCCAGACGTGCCCGGCCAGCGCCGAGCCACTGACAGCAGCCCCGGCAAAGGCGACGTCGACGTCGTCGTTGTAGGCGCCGGCATACGCCCCGGTGACGTCGATGATGCCCGCCGCGAGCAGCAGGTCGTGGTGCGTGACGAGGAAGCTCTGCCAGTCGGCGAGCAGGTCGATCGTCGAGGTCTCGGCGGGGTGATTGCGCACGTAGTAGGGGTCGACGAGCAGGCGGCCGTCCTCGCCGGCGGCGAGGTGCGTGGCCCCGTGGGAGAAGAGGGTCGCCATGGTCAGGCGCAGCGCCTGCTCGGCGCCGCTGACCGCGGCGCTCGCGAAGAGAGCCGGATAGGCCGCGATGACGACTGGCTTCGCCGGGCCCAGGGCGCGGGTGCGCGAGGCGAGCGCGCCCAGGTCGCCCAGGGCGATGTGGGGCTCCCAGACCTCGATGTAGACCGCGTCCTGGGAGGTCCGGGCCGTCGCCCAGGTCGGGAAGTCGTTGACATTGTTGAACACCAGCCGGGCGCGGGGGAGTGCGGCGCGGACGCCCTCGATCAGCGCGCAGAAGCGTTCGGCGAGGTCGACGTGCGTTCCGTCGGGCCGCAGCGCCGCCTTGGGCCAGCCGTACTGGTCGAGGTGGAAGCCGTCGAGCCCCACCACCTCGACCGCGGCGGCCAGGTCGGATGTGAAGTGCGCGAGCCAGTGCGGGTCAGCGGGATCGGTGACCCGGAGAAAGTCCCCCAGCCCGTATGCCGTTCCGGTCGCGTCCAGCAGGGCCGTCGCCTCCCAGCGCGGCCACTCGTCGTTGCCCACGCCGTAGACGGCGGCATAGCCGAGCGCGTCGGCGCCGATGCCGTGGGCGGCGGCGACGATGGCGCGGACGGTGTCGAGGTCGACCGGATTGCCGAGGGCGTCGGCATACTGCTCGCCTCCACCTACCAGGTCGGCGTGGCGGTAGGCCCAGTCGTAGCACTGGATCGCGGTCAGGTGCAGCCGGCGAGCGAAGAGCGCCATGCCCGACACGTCCCGGCCCGGCCGGTAGTCGGCCACGAAGCCGTAGCGCAACACGCTGCCGCGATCGTCCGCCGACAGCACCTGCACCGCCGTCCGCGCGGTCGTGACCCCGGGCGCTGGGGAGTCGACGTCGGGGCGCCACGACACGGCATACGTGCCTGCGGGGAGCGGCCCGAGATCGACCGGACCGGCGGCCAGTTCGGTCCGCACCTCGTCGACCAGTTCGCCGAGCCGGGTGATGATGAGCCTGCCCTTGGCGGCGGGCCCGGGGCCGAGGACCGGCTCGACAACGACCGGCTCGCCGACGGCATACCAACTGCGCGTGGGAACGATCTGCACGGCCCAAAACCCTACCGGGCGAGCCCTCGTTGATGTCGTCAGCTTTCCCGCCAGCAACGGCAACGGCCCCGCCTCCGAAGGGGAGGCGGGGCCGAGGTGGGGCCGGGGGCCGTCAGCCCTTGACGGCGCCGGAGGTCATGCCGCGGATGAAGTACCGCTGCAGGGCCAAGAAGACGAGGATCGGCAAGATGATCGTCACGAAGCCGGCGGCCGGGATCAGTTCGCGACCCTGGCCGGTCTGACCCTGCATACCCTGCAGCGCAACGGTGAGGATGGTGTTCTCACCGCGGCCGAGAAAGATCAGGGCGACCAGCAGGTCGTTCCAGACCCAGAGGAACTGGAAGATCGCGAAGGACGCGAGCGCCGGGGTGCTCATCGGCATGATGAGCTTCCAGAAGGTCGTGAAGTGGCTCGCGCCGTCGATCTTCGCCGACTCGATGACGGCCCGAGGCAGGCCCGCCATATAGTTCCGCAAGATGTAGACGGCCAGCGGCATACCGAAGCCGATGTGCGCCAGCCACACCGCCGGGAAGGTCCCGTTCATGCCCAGGTTGCTGTAGAGCTTGAGCAGCGGCACCAGGGCGACCTGGTTGGGCACAACGAGCAGACCGACGATGATCACGAAGACGATGTCGCGGCCCTTCCACTCCATGAAGGTGAAGGCGTAGGCCGCGAAGGCCGCGATCAGGATCGGGATGATCGTCGCGGGGACGGTCACCACGAGGCTGTTGATGAAGGCCTTGCCCATGTTGACGCCGGAGGCGTTGTCGCCGAGCACCTGGGAGTAGTTGTTCAGGGTCCACTGGGTGGCATCCAGCGGGCTCTTGAACACCGTCCACCAGCCCGAGCTGAACTGGGCATCGCGGGTGCGGAAGGAGCTGATCAGCAGGCCGAGGGTCGGGATCGTCCACAGCAGGCACAAGAAGACCATGAAGGCCTTGACCAGCGGGCTGGCGCTGCCCGCGCCCGTCCCTGGCTTGCTCTGCTTGATGACTTGATCCGGCACACCGGTTCCGGGTTGCACGGTGGTGGTCATCGGGCGGCCTCCTCACGACGGAACTGACGGACCTGGTAGACCAGGACGGGGACGATGGCGATCATCAAGAGCACGACGATGGTCGCGGCGTACCCGTTGTTGCCCGAGGTGAACATCTCGTAGTAGAAGCGCCGGCCGACGACATCGGTGTTGAATGCCCCATTGGTCGTGACATAGACGACGTCGAAGACCTTCATCACGCCGATGAGAACGGTGATGAAGACGGTGATGACCGTGCCCCAGATCTGCGGGACGACGATGGAGAAGAAGATCTTCCGCTCGCCGGCGCCATCGATCCGGCCGGCCTCGATGGTGTCCTCGGGGACCGACTTGATGGCGGCCGAGAGCAGAACCATGGCGTAGCCGACCTGGGTCCAGGTCAAGATGATCATCAGCAGGATGCTGTTGAAGTGCAGCGTGTCCAGTTGATACCAGGAGACCGGGTCCTTGCCGAAGAGCTGCACGATCCCGTTGAGCAGACCGGTCTGCGACTCGCCCACCGGCTGGTAGTCGTAGATCGCGCGCCAGATCGTCGCCGCGCCGACCATGGAGATCGCCATCGGCAAGAAGATGATCGTCTTGCTCAACTTCTCGCCCCGCGGCCGGAGCCGGTCGGCGAGCACGGCGACCCCGAGGCCGAGGACGACGACCGCGGCCGGGACGATGAGGATCCACAGCAGGTTGTTGAGCAGAACCTGGAGGAATTCGCTCTCGGTCAGCAGATCGGTGTAGTTCTTGAACCCGACGTATCCGGTGGAGTCGGCATTGGCCAAGCTGTACTGGATGGTGACCAGCGCGGGGTAGATCAGATAGACCGCGATGGCGAGGATTGCCGGGCCGGCGAAGGCCCAGGGCTTGACCCGGTCCTCCCACTTGCCCTTCAGCGACTCGGACAGCTTGTTGAGGATCCAGAAGAGGAGCATCGCGCCACCGATACCGCCGACGATCGCGATCAATGCGTTGAGAATCTTGAGTGCCAAACCCTTGTCCTTTCTGTGAACGGGGCCGGTTACTGCCGAGAGCCCGGGCGCGCAACCACCGTCAGCGATGGCGCACCCGGGCGCTCGTCAGCGATCAGGACGTGGGCCAGCTCTTGTCGATGTTGTCGAGCATCTGGGTCTCGTCGATCTGGCCGGTGATCCACTTGATCGGCTCGGTCCAGAAGGTGCCGGCGCCGACCTTGGCGGGCATCAGGTCGGACCCGTCGAAGCGGGCGGCCGAGGACTTGTAGAGGACTTCGGAGGCGATCGCCTGGAGGGTCTTGCTCGGGTAGAGGTTGACGTCGAAGGTCTTGTGCGGGCTGAAGTAGCCGGCCTTGCCCACCTCGATGCCGTTGTCCTTGCTGGCGATGAAGTTGCGCAGCTTGATGGTGTTGGCGTCGCCGTTGAAGGCCGCCGCCAGGTCGCCACCGACGAGGACCGGGTTGTTGCCGGCCTCCTTGGGCGGGAAGGCCGCGACGCCGACGGTCGTGTCGAGCTTGGCCAGGACGTTGTCCGGGAAGCCGCCCTTGCCGGCGATGAAGGTGGCCTGCTTGAACAGGTAGCAGCCGGGGGGCTGCTTGAACAGCGCGTTGCCGCCGGTCTGGAAGTTGGTCGAGGCGATGGCCTTGGTGCCGCCGAGGACATTGCCCTCGGTGAAGGCGATGGTGTGGAAGTAGTCGAAGGCCGCCTTGACCTCGGGGCTGTTGAACTTCAGCTCACCCTTGACCCACTTGTCGTAGCCCTCGGGACCGGCGGTGCGCAGGACGAGGTCCTCGATCCAGTCGGTGATCGGCCAGCCGGTCGCGGCTCCGGACTCGGCGGCGATGCACCAGGGGGTGTCGCCCTTGCCCTTGAGTTCGTCGGTGACCTTGAGCAACTCGTCCATGGTCGTCGGGAAGGTCAGGCCGGTCGCCTTCCAGGCGGCCTGGTCGTACCACAGGAGAGACTTGACCGAGACGGCGGACGGCAGGCCGTAGACCTTGCCGTCGCAGGTGCCCGAGGCGGAGAAGCCGGGGACGAGAGTCTCGTTGTCGGTGGCGACAGTGGCGTCGTCATACGCAAGGATCTTGCCCTGCTTGGCGATGTCGCACATCACGCCGGGCTGGGGGAAGAGACCCACGTCGGGCGGGCTGCCACCGGCGATCCGGGTGCGGATCTCGGTGTCCCAGGACCCGGCCTTGGTGTACTTCACCTTGAAGCCGTTCTTCGCCGCGAACGCGTCGAGGTCCTTGTGGAAGGCGGACTCTTGCTCGTTGCCGAAGCCGTACATGACCTCGACCTCGGCCTTGCCGGCGCCGGTGGCGGTGCCGCTGGTGTTGGAAGTGCCGCCGCCGCCGCCAAGGCAACCGGTGGTCGTTGCGACCGCACCGATGGCGATCGCAGCAGTGAGGTAGCGCCTTGCGCCCATAAATGTCTCTCCTTGGATGGTTCTCGCGGGAAGGAACCGTCAAGGCAGGAGCAGCGACGCATTCCCGAGTCGAGGCCTGGGGTTATGGCGCTCAACCGACCGAACGATGCTCTCTTGTTGGACTGTCGTCAAGCATCAGGTCGGGCGTTGCCGAGATTTATACCGGGCCGTGTCCAGATTGTTATGGAAACGCTTACACGCATTCCGACAGGCGGACGGCGGCCACTGCCGGCGGGGTCTCAGCGCGCCTGCACCGAGCGTATCCACGCTTCGACATCGGCACTGGACCGGGGCATTCCGGCGGAGAGGTTCTCGCATCCGTCGGCGGTGATGACGATGTCGTCCTCGATCCGTATGCCGATCCCCCGGAAGCGCTCCGGTGCCAGTTCGTCGTCGGCCTTGAAATAGAGCCCCGGCTCCACCGTCAAAACCATGCCGGGGAGCAGCTCGGCATCCATGTACTCCTCGCGGGTGGCTAGCGCGCAGTCATGGACGTCCAGGCCGAGGTGATGCGAGGTGCCGTGCACCATCCACCGCCGGTGGTATTGCCCGTGCTCCTTGTCCAAGGTGGCCTCGACGTCGATGCCGTCCGGCAGTAGCCCCCAGGCGTGGATGTGCTCGGCGATCACCCGGATCGCGGCCGCGTGGATGTCGCTGAAGGTGTTGCCCGGGCGGGCAGCGGCGATACCCGCCTGTTGCGCGGCATACACGGCGTCGTAGACCTCGCGTTGGGCGTCGGTGAAGGTGCCTGCCACCGGCAGGGTTCGGGTGATGTCGGCCGTATAGAGCGCGTCGACCTCGACGCCGGCGTCGACCAGGATCAACTCGTCTCCGGCGATATCGCCGGTATTCTTGATCCAGTGCAGGGTGTTGGCGTGATCGCCGGCCGCGCAGATCGAGTCGTAGCCGACGCCATTGCCCTGATGGCGCGCGTGCAGGCCGAAGATCCCCTCGACCCAGCGCTCGCCGCGGCCCCTGGCCGCGAGCTGCGGCAACTCGGCGATGATCGCCTCGAAACCCACTTGCGTGGCGTCCACCGCGGCCCGCATCTGCGCGATCTCGTAGTCGTCCTTGACCATCCGTGCGTGCGAGATCGTATGGGCGAGTTCATCGTCGGCCTCTTCCAGGGCCTCCTGGGTGCGGCCTTCCGAGACCCGGCGCTGGTCCAGCTGAGCGGTCAGTTCCCTCTCGGCGTCGCGGACGACACGCACCACCATCGTGGCCGCGTCCTTGGTCGCCGCGTCTAGGAAGTCGTCGAAGTGTCGACCCGCGAGGCCGAGCTCGGCCTCGATGTCGGCGATGCTCGGCCGGGCCCCGACCCAGAACTCGCCATAGCGGGCGTCGCCGAAGAACTCGTCGCTGTCGCGCCCGGCCAGGGGCCGGAAGAACAGGATCGCGTCGTGACCGTCGTCGGTGGGCTCCAGGACGAGCACCGCGTCGGGCTCGCGGTCGGCGCCCAGGCCGGTCAGATAGGCAAAGGCGGTGTGCGGGCGGAAGACGTAGTCGGTGTCATTGCTGCGGACCTTCAGACCGCCGGCCGGTATGACGAGCCGCTCACCCGGGTAGCGCGCAGACAGCGCGGCGCGGCGGGCAGCGGCATACGGCGCAGCGGGGGAGAGTTCGGGTCGGGCGCCGGCGGGCGCGGCCCAACCGGTCGCGACGAACGCACGGAACTCATCGGTGATGGCCCGGGCGCGGTTGTCCGCTTGCTTCTGCTGCTCGCTCACCCGCCCCACGCTACGCGAGAGCAGGTGCGGCAATGGGGGGGTCAGCCGGCCCAGTTCTTGTCGGGCTGAGGAACCGGCCGGCCGGGCTGCTCGCCGCCCCTGGCTTGGAGGTAGCTGTTCTTGGGGACCATCACCTTGCGGCGGAAGGTGCACACGACCTTGCCGTCCTGGTTGTAGCCGATCGTCTCGACGTACACCACACCGCGGTCGTCCTTGGACGTCGACTCCCACTTGTCCAGGACCTTGGTCTCACCGTAGAGCGTGTCCCCGTGGAAGGTCGGGGCCACGTGTCGCAGCGACTCGATCTCCAGGTTGGCGATCGCCTTGCCGCTGATGTCCGGCACCGACATCCCGAGCAGGATCGAGTAGACGTAGTTGCCGACGACGACGTTCTTGCCGAACTGGGTCGTCTCCTCGGCGTAGTGGACGTCCAGGTGCAGCGGGTGGTGGTTCATTGTCAGCAGGCAGAACAGATGGTCGTCGTACTCGGTGACCGTCTTGCCGGGCCAGTGCTTGTAGGTCGCCCCGACCTCGAACTCCTCGTAGCTGCGCCCGAACTGCATGCCTGTCCACTCCTTCGTGTCGGATGAGGCTTCCATCCTTTACCGCCGCCGATGGCGTCGGTAGCCGCGCGGCGGGTGTGGTCGCTCACACGATGCGCGGTGTCTCGGCGCGCATGGTCTGGCCGGTGGCTGTCAGTACTTGGTGACCGTGGTCCGCGCGCCGTCGGGGGCGGTCCATTCGACCTTGGCGAAGGCCGCGCCGCCTGTGGTGCTGGACGCGGTGTAATCGCACCACAGCACCGCCCAGTCCGAGCCGGGGATCTGGACAATCTGCGGCTGCGTGAAGCCGTCGGTGGACCGATTCGGTGTGAGCGCCGGCGCGGTCGAGCCGCTGGGGACGAGCATCCCGAAGAAGCCGTCCATCGGGGAGTCCTTGTCCGCGCCTCGGCCGATCGAGAGCACCGGGTGCTCGGCGGTGGAGAGCCACATCGATGCGTCGCCCCCCGACCCGGAGAAGGTGCCCATGGTGTCGGCGGCGTCCGAAACATACAGGGTGCGGTGGTCCCGGTCGGTCAAGGTGACCGAGGGGACGATCGCGCCGCTCTTGTCGTGCACGACGGCGTCGTGACTCATCCAGAGGATGTCGACAATCGAGTCGATGTCCTTGGGATTCTGGAAGGCGACCGCGAAGGCCTGCCATGGGCTGCCCACCATAGGCGCGCGGTCCGAGATCGACGCGTGATCGCCGTCCGCGGCATACGGCTGGACGACGGTGAACCGTGCCGCGGCTGCCGGCAGCACACCGACAATCGCCTGTATGCCGCCGCCCGTCCCCCAGGTGACCGCATCCGTGGACAGGCCCACGGTGGAGGAGCCGCCGATAGATGTGAGAGCGTCGTTGTCACCGACCGTCGAGAAGGTCAGGTCTTGACCGCCGGGGGCCGGGGTGCGCTGCCAGGTGACGGCGAAGTGATTCGGGCCAGGGATCTCGCTGGGGACGGTCCCCGTGCCGAAAGAGGCATTGAGCGGCTCCATGATCGCGGTCACCTCGGGCGCCAGTGGCGCAGCGGTCGTTGCCGTGGTCCCCATCGGCGGTGCCGGGGTTGCGTTGCGAGAGAAGGCATCCTGCGCGACGAATCCGCCGACGGCGAGCGCCAGAACGACTGCGGTCGCGCCGCTCGCGACGGCGAACCGGCGCCGGCGCAGGGCGCGCCCGCCGGCTGCGGTCAGGGCCGCCGGGTCGAAGGGCGTCAGGTCGGCCTCGCCGAGTTCGCGACGCAGGCGCTCGTCGAGATTGGGGTCGAAACTGGACAGGTCGAGGTTCATCGGGTGCCTCCTTCGGTGGCGGCGTGGGTACGGAGGGCGGCGAGGCCGCGAGAGGCGGCGCTCTTGACGGCGCCGACGGAGATGCCGAGTTGCTCGGCCACCTGGGCCTCGCTCATGTCGGCGTAATGGCGCAGGACGACGATCTTGCGCTGCTGCTCGGGCAGGGTGGCGAGGAGGCGCACGAGGCTGTCGCGGGCGTCTACCGTGCCACTTCCGTCTGGCCGCACACCCTCCGGCAACTCGCCGGAGGCGGTCTCCTTCCCCGTCTTGCGCCAGGTGTCGATGCGCTGGTTGACGATGATCCGGCGCGTGTAGGCCAGCGCGTCGTCGGTGCGAATACGCCCCCACGCGAGATAGGTCTTGAGCAGGGCCTCTTGCACGAGGTCCCGCGCGGCATGCGAATCCCCGGTGAGCGCATAGGCCATGCGCAGCAACGGGGTCTGGGCGGACGACACGAATGCGGTGAACTCCGCATCGCGCGTGGCCTTGGACGGTCCGAACACCTCACCCTCCTTCCTGGGTCATTCTCAGACACGGAGGGTGGCCCCGAAAGGTTGCCTGCTGGCCGGGCCTTGATGTGGCATGTCCCATAAAAGGATGACTGGCGAGGGCGTCCTCCCCATGATGCTCTTGACCCCCGCGAGCGAAGGGGCTCGTCACGGGCTGCTGCTCGGACGATGCGTGCTCCCCGCGTCGCAGGCTGTTGATGCCTGCCCTGGGGAGGTCCGGATGGTGGCGCACACCACACCAACACTCAGGAGGGATGCAGCGTGGGCAAACAAGTTCGGCATCTACCGGCACCACTCGACCGGAGAGCGTCGCGGTGACCGCAGTCGAGGGTCAGACGCTCATCGATGCTCGTTCGGCGGTTTTCGACGGGCAGCATGGATCCTCGGTGCGATCGAATCTGGGCTCGGCACGATTGCCTCCGGAGTACCGGGCTCCCAGTCCGTGGAGCGGCCGGGCCGCCCTGGCGATCGTGATGCTCGGCATCTTCGTCGCGGTCAAGGCCCTTTTCCGGCTCATCCCAAACGAGGGTGTAGTTGTGGTCTGAATCCGCCGGTTTCGAGTAGGGAGCGGGCGATGTAGTTGGTGAGGTTGCGGAAGCCGAGGGCGGAGCCG
>NZ_BAAAPN010000092.1:0-10826 GCF_039531165.1 Nostocoides vanveenii
ACTCCCCAGCAGTACCGACTTCCAGCACCCCCACTGCGATTCCGACCACCGCCCGCGTCAGGCAGCCACCCCCCAGGGGTCCGATTGGCCGGTTAACAGGCAGTCGCCAACGGTCCCAATCGACGGCGTGGCACCGATCTCTGCGAGGCGTTCGCCATAGCGAATCGAGGTGAATTGAGAGCCGGCGTCGCTGTGACACCGCAGATCCTCGTGCCGGGCGCCGCGGGACCAGCGGGCCATCTCGACCGCGTCGAGGACCATCTCGGTTCGCATGTGCGACGCGACCCGCCAACCCACGATCATCCTGCTGAACGCGTCGATGATGAAGCACACGTAGGCGACGCCGGTCCAGGTCGGCACGAATGTCAGGTCGGTGACCCAGAGCCGGTTCGGGGCGCTCGCGGTGAACTCCCGCTTCACCAGGTCCGGGTGCCGCGCCGACGCCGGATCCGGCCTCGTCGTCTTGACCCGCTTCGAACGCCTCGCGCCCTCGATCCCCGCGGCGCGCATCAGCCTGGCGGTCTGGTCTCGGCCGATCATGATCCCCGCGCGGCGGGCAGCCCTCCAGAGCTTGCGGACCCCATAGACGCGGTAGTTGGACTCCCAGAGTTCGACCAGCTGCGGGATCAGCTCGTCGTCCCGCACCGCGCGGGCGGACGGCGTGCGGGTCTTGGCGGCGTAGTAACTACTCGGAGCCACCTGCAGCAGCCTGCAGATGAGCTCGACTCCGAGCCGGCGACCGTCCACAAGATCGTCCTTGTTCGCGTCGACGAACGCGACTACTTCCGGTAGTGGCGGTCGAGCTCCGCCCCGAAGAAAGACGCCGCCCGCTTTAGCACCTCGTTGGCCCGCCGCAACTCCCGGTTCTCCTGCTCAAGCTCGCGCATCCGCTGCGCCTCCGCGCTGCTCACGCCGGCAGTGACGCCGTCGTCGACGTCGGCCTGCTTGACCCACATCCGCACGGACTCAACACCGTAACCGAGTTGCGTCGCGACGCGCTGGACCGTCCCTTGCGTGACACCGAGCTCAGCGCGCAGCGTCCTCACCATCCGCACCGCGGCAGCCTTCTCCTCGACCGAGTACCGACGCGTCGTCGGCTTCCCATTCGCCAGCCTTCGGCATAACTCCATCCTCGTTTCCAAGGTCAGGAGCCTCCAACGAACACAGGGTGGTTCAAAGTTCGCGAGCCCGCTACTGGTCTACTTCTACTACCTCGAAGTCCACCTCGTCATCGTTGAGCGGGTAGTCCCCAGGATTCGACAGATGCAAGACCTCGCCGCCGACGACGTAGTTGTTGCACTGCTCAAGGCCATACGCCTCCGCCTCGGCTTCTGTCTCGAAGAGCTCGTCTTCGTCTTCGCTAGTCCCGTCCGGGTACTGCATCACTACCTTGAACAATCGCACCGCTCCTCTGTGTTGGACCCTGAGTTGCCGGAAACGCTGCCCGACTACTTCTTCTGGCCCTTGAGCTTCTGGATCTTCTCGAGAAGGGTGGCCTTCTCATTCAGGCGCTTGGCCTCCGCGCGAAGCTCGCGGGGTGTCTTGTTCTTCGCTCCAGGTGTACGTGCCACGCTCGGCTCCTCAAAGATTGAATTGGGTTAAATCAATCATATCCGAGCGCGAGAGGACTGTCCGGCGAACAGTGAAACTGGGACGACACCATGAGTTGGCGCCGGCCACAGACTCGTGCGACAGCCTGGGTCCGTGTGCGCCCTCATCGAGAGCACGGTCGACCACAGCATGCGATGCAAAGCGCCCAACTGGCCGCTGCTCACTACTGTGCCCGGTTCCAAAGCCCAGTATCAGCGAGGGTCGCGATGGCCTGGCGCTCCAAGGCCACCGCCGCCGTCTTGTCCGCGCAGGTAGCCCAACGAATCTCAAGTTCCGCTCGGGTCAGGGCCCGTGTCGCCCAGACGCGTGTACGGCCGGGGCTTCCTTCGCGTACCTCTGCCAGCATGTTGGCCAACCCGTCAGCGTCGGCGAGGGCTCGGTCCATGGCCGCCTCGCCGAGGCCGGAGACAGCAGCTTTGCCGGAGAGGTAAACGCGCAGGCGACCTCGTAGCCCACGACCGCTGCGCTCTCCCGCCATTCCCACATAGACCACTTGGCCGCTGTGCCGCTCACGAGCCATGTAAACCCCTGGGACGGTCGGCGCGTCGGCCACCGCCTTCAGGAGTGGTGCCCAGGCAGACCAGTCTGCCAATTCGTCCGTCACGTGCGGCAGAGTCACGGGGTGGGCCGGGGCCAGACGTCGCAAAGCACCTCGGCAAGTTTCACCGAGCGCTGCCGGATGTCGTCCTCGGTCCATGCCTGAGCGTGGTTGTCGACGATGTCGCGGCTTAGGCGCAGGACGCTGTACTTGTTCAGCAGAGCACGCTTTCCGAGGCCCTTGTTCTCCCCGCTCGTCTTCAGCTGGCCCGTTTCGGAGTCGGTCCACGGCCGGTGCGACAGGGTGCCGTTGAGGTCCGAAGTGACGAGAGTGAGGTTGCCGAGGGTGTTGACCAGCTTGTCGCGGTCCGCCGCTTCTTCGGGTGCGAGTTTGGGCTCGGGGTCCCAATGGCTCCGCCATGCCTGGGGCATGACGTGCTCGACCGAGAGCTTGGCCGGGATGGTGACGGCTTCATGGCGCTGGGTTCGCATCTGCAGCTCGAGGGCCTCGAGGACGACCCGTAGTCGGGCTTGGCGCACGTTGCCGTACAGCTTGATCGTGGGCAAGCCGGAGACCATGTCGTCGTCGTTGGGCCAGGTTCGTGCGTCTGAGGTCTGGTTGGCGAGATAGTCCCTGACCGAACCGCCCACCTCATGGACGTCGACCGGGTCGAGCGCGGTCAGGATGGCGACCATCATCTTGTTGACGTCCTTCATGGTGCTGCGCAGGAGGGTTCGTCGGATGACCCAGCTCTCCAACGCGCCCAGGGCTACGGCGATCTGCTCGTCGGGGACCTTGTGGTTCTCCGAGAGCATCCACAACAGCAGGGGCGTGGTCGACGCGAGCTCGAGGGACTCGACCACGCGGCCGTAGAACCTGCCCTCGACCGTGTCACGGGAGAGCTGGGCGAAGCCGCGGAACGTGTTGGCGTCTCGCCGTAGTTCGCTGAGGAGTCCTTCGGCATCCAGGTTGGTTGTCATCAGCGGTTTGGCGTAGGCGACGAACTCGCGGAACACCTCTTCGGTCAGGACATCGTCACGCCGGCGCATGGTGAGCCAGTACTGCAGGAAGATGTCAATCCGGGACCGAAGGTGACGGCCCTGCGTGATCTCCTCGCGCCACCAGGTGTCGTCGAAGTCGGCCCAGTACTTCTCCGGCCACGAGTCGACGTCGGCGTGCACCTGCTCTCCGACCTGGAAGATCCAGTTCTTGATGAGGTCCGCCTTGAGCAGCGGGGTACCACGGTCATTGAGGGTCTCGAAGATGACTTGGTCGTCGTCGTGACCCGTGAGGTTGATCGCGACCACATACAGGCGGGACTGGACGACGTCGGCCAGGGCCGTCACGCGGTTCTTCTCGTCGCCGACCGCCTGCTCGCCCTCGTCAACGACACCGGCAAGCCAGTTGCCGACCTCGGTGCGGAAGAACTCGTGAGCTTCGACGATCAGGTGGTCACCGGTATGGGCACCGGTGTTGTCCATGGCGAACTCGAAGGCGGATCGGTCTGAGCGTGACGGCCACAGCTTGAACCGCTCCGGCCGCCCGGCGAAGCGTTTGGCCTGGTTGAGGATCAGCTCTTCGATGGCTTCGGCCTCGACCTCGTGGCCCCTCTTCAGGACTGCCTCGTGGACCGCGTCGAGCATGATCTGCAGGGTGGTGCTGCGCTGCTGGCCGTCGATCACGGACTGTCGAGTGACGTCGCCCGCTGTCGCGGACTTCAGCTTGAACACCACGGCGCCGAGGAAGTGACCGCCGACCGCATCGAGTGCCGCCTCGTCACCAGCTGCGGCGATGACCTTTTCCGCCACTCGGCGAACGTCTTGCCATAAGGGCTGCCACTGGTCCTCGAGCGTCCACACGTAAGGCCGCTGGAACGCCGGGATCTCGTAGTGAACGGTCGTCCCGAACAGCTCACGCGGGTTGAGTGCGTCGGCCTTCACGTTGTCCCCTCAAGATTCATTTCGGGATGCAGGAGGCCGCCCTGGGCGAGCACGCCAACCGTTCGTGCCCTGGAGCGGCGGTGACGGCTGCCTACGCGGGCGGGTGATCACCATCTGGCCATGACCTCATCTACGTTGGGGGCGCCCTTCGCCAATGTGGTGCGCCAGTCGAGCTTCCTCAGATGTTGCAGGTGGCCCACGAGGACGATTGGCGCTAGGTCCGCATCGGCCGCGGTGTGATTGACCCAAGGTCCGCTCAGTCGGTCTGGAAGCTGCGGCAGGCCGCCGGGCAGGACCCACCCAGCGGCGGTCTCGTTGGCGTCGCGTTCCTGGGTGGCCTCATCTGAACGGTCATCGGGGTCGTCGTCAACCTCTATCGCCTCAACGATCGGCACGTCGTCCTTTACGTGACCATGCGTCAGGTGCGCGATCTCGTGGACAAGTGCGAAGAGCACCTTGTCCAGTCGCTTCCCTCGACCTGACAAACCGATGACGCGGGTCTCGTCGACAATCATCGCGCAGCCATCGATCTTCGCCCCTGGGAGTGCGGGGACGTAGACCAGCCGGACACCCGCGCCGCCAAGCATCTGCGGCAGGCCGGCAAAATCCGACGGGCTCTTGAGAGCCCGCGGTAGCGCCGCACCGACGGCTTCGAGGGCCTTCCGCGAGTACTTATCGGTTACCGCCTTCTTGCGCGCTGCGTGGCGGACCATGTACAGCCAGGAGGTCTGGAGCGAGGAGAGGGCCTCGCCGTGGTTGGAGCGCTTGGCGGCGGCCGCAAGGCGCGGCTCGTCATCGAGCGACTTCAACTCGAAGAACCGGATGACCTCGCCCTCGAGCTCGTCCAGCGACTTGCCGGCGAGAACGCCTGCCTTCCTGAGTAGCGGGATGGGGCCTTTGGCGTTGAGGCGGGCACGACGACGTACGTCGTCCAGGTCGCTCTGCGACTTGGAGTCTTGCTTCTGCAGCCAAAGGAGGTACTGGTCCTGGAGGCTGAGCCACATCTCGGGGCTGGTCCCGAGGGCAGCGCCGATCTGCGCGGCGGACTCGCGAGTGATCTCCTTCTTGCCCGAGATGATCTCGGAGACGAACTGCGCTGGGCGGTCGAGGATGGCGGCGAACTCGGCCTGAGTCCAACCGCGAGCGTCGAGTTCGTCGGCGAGGAACTCCCCTGCGGGGAACACCTCGGCTAGTGCAGCGTTCATCTCGATCTCTCTATCGATGTTCAGTGGTAATCGACCACCTCGAGGAGGACCGCCACCCGGTCCCCTTCGGTCTTGAAGGTGAGGATCAGCCGAAACTGATCGTTGAGACGCATCGATGTCTGGCCCGCACGGTCGCCCTTCAGCTTCTCCATCCGCAGACCCCGCATCTCGTACAGGTCGCGCTCGTCCCGTGCCGCGGAGATGAGCTGGACCTTCTTCCGATACGACCTGATGACCGTCGGGTCCCACCCTTTCGGTGCGTACTCCAGCTCCTCGGAGAGCCGGCGCAGCACCTCGTCGTGGTACTCGACGCGCAACGTGACCTCATTCCATCACCCCAGAGATGAAGACCCGCACGTGACGGATCCTAGGCGGCCCATGCTGCCAGTTCGCCCAGACAGACTCCGACACGCTGAGTCATTGTCAGGTCTTCATCCCTTGGGTGAAGACCATTATGCTACTATCAGGTTCGCCGAGCAACTGCCGGTTCTCCACATCGACACGCAGGAGCCAATATGTCCGACAACACCAGCATCCAGGTGCACGAGAAGACCTACGCGGTGGTCATCAACGGAACGCCGCACACCCTCGATGAGGAGGTCGTCAGCTACGAGAGCCTGGGCGCGCTGGCGTTCCCGGGCCACGACCCGGCTGCGATCTTCACCGTCGCCTACAAGAACGCGATCGCGGCCCACGGAGGAAGCGGGACGCTCGTGGCCGGCGAGTCGGTCAAGGTCAAGAAGAAGGGGACGAGCTTCGATGTCCGACTCACGACTCGTTCGTAACAGCCCCGACCTGCAGCACCTCGTCGATGAGGGCTACACAGTCCGGATCGTCAACGGCTACCTCGTTGTGGACGACATCCCGTACGTCGACTCCGAGAGGGAAGTCCGGGAGGGCTCGTTCATCTGTCCGCTGGACCTGGCCGGCGATCGGACCGCCAAGCCCAGCAACCACGTCATGGCGTTTGTCGGGTCGGCTCCGTGCAACCGGGACGGCGGTGAGATCTCACCCGGGTTCGCCAACGTCGGCCTCACGTCCGGGTGGGCAGCCGGATCCGAGCTGACGCCCGCCGTCGGCTTCTCCCAGAAGCCCCGGCCCGACGGGTACGTCGACTTCTACGAGAAGGTCACGACCTACGCAGCCATCCTGCTCGGGCCCGCTCAGGCGATCGATCCGACCGTGACACCCTTGCAGGGCAAGCCCTTCACCACGGACGAAGACGACGGGGTGTTCGTCTACCTCGACACCTTCTCCAGCCGTGCCGGCATCACAGCCCGCAACGAGCTGCTTGAGTTGTCGAAGGTCGCGATCGTCGGCCTCGGCGGCACCGGCGCCTACATTCTCGACCTGCTCGCCAAGACCCCAATCGGGGACGTCCACCTCTACGACGGGGACACCTTCATCACGCACAACGCGTTCCGTGCACCAGGCGCCGCGTCCGTCGATGACCTGAAAGCGCGGATGGCGAAGGTCGACTACTACGCGGCCATTTACGCCAGCACGCGCCGCAACATCCACCCCCACGCCGTCGACGTCACCGCAGCCAATGTCTCGGAGCTGGCCGACGCTGACTTCGTGTTCCTGGCGATGGACTCCGGACCCGACAAGTGGGCGATCGTGAACGCGCTCATCGCGGCCGGCGTCCCCTTCATCGACACCGGCATCGGAGTAAGCGACGACGACAACGGGATCGCCGGACAGGTTCGCGTCACCACCGGGCTCCCGGGTGCAACCGACCACGTGACCCACGGTGGGCTCATCTCCGTCGTAGCCGGTGACGCCGCCGAGTACGACACGAACCTCCAGGTCGCCGAGCTCAACATGGCTGCCGCCGTGATGGCCGTCATCCGCTTCAAGAAGTGGCTGAAGTTCTACGCCGACATCGAGGGCGAACTCCACAGTACCTACCGCATCGACACCAACGAGACCCTCAACAAGTACCCAGGGACCTCCGAGCACGCGGACTCGGACGAAGGTGCCGGCGCAGCATGAGGCTGCGCAGACTTGAGCCGACCTACGTGACGTATGTGCCCGGCGAACTCGAGCAGGGACGTCTCTACATCTCGATGGAGTACTCGACCGCCGTGCATCTCTGCGCCTGCGGCTGCCGAGCGAAGGCTGTGACCCCGCTCGCGAGTGACGGCTGGACCCTCACGTTCGACGGGTCTGTGACGTTGCGACCATCCGTCGGGAACGGCCAGTCGCCCTGCCGATCGCACTACCTGATCACTCGGGACGTGGTCGAGTGGCTACCGCCGATCGGCGTTGCGGCGACGCGGGCGGCCATCGTCCGCGACCAGGCTGCAGCGGCAGCCGTTCGCGCTCCAGCACGATCGACTTGGTGGAAACGGCTCGTGGACGCGCTACGGAGGCGTCGCCGATCGCGAAGTGGCTGACAGGTCACGCCCGCTTGTGCAGTGCATAAGCGAGTTCGAACTGCTGGTGCTCGTCGAGGGATTCCTCGAACTGGCGGTACTGGTGGCGGTCCTTGGCGGTCGGCTTCTTGCCGCGCCAGGCGGGTGAGAGGTCGAGGTGGGCGTGCGCGACGTAGACCCATTGCCAGGTCAGGCCGTAGCCGCAGCTGCTGTAGTGGGTTCCGGGGCGGAACTGTCGGGCCCACTCGTTGAACCACCGGCTCATGTAGAGCCGGTGCTCGATCTTGGCTTCGGTGGCCCGGTAATCCCGCCGACGCGTCTCCTCGCCGGCCCGCCAGATCCGCGCTTTCCACTCGTCGGCGCTGACGAGCATCGTGGCCGAGCAGGCGCGGGCCAGGCGAACACCCATCGGCCCGGGCATGTTGAGCACTTCCGCGGCGGCCTTCCAGGACGTGACGTCCGGATGCAGACGGGCAAGCGACAGGGACGCGAACGCCCGGACAGTGTCCTCGCTCGAGTCAAACGCGCCCTGCAGGTGCTCGAGGTACTGGGCATGCGGAATGACCTGGGGGATGACGAGCAGGTTGATCGGCATGCGCGAGCCTCCATGGGCGGGGTGGGTGTCGAGGTGGTGGGACAGGCTGCGGTGCGGGGCGCGGGCGGCCATGACGAGCCGCGTGAGCGTGGGCGTCATGACGGTGCGGTCGGCGAGCCTGCCGAGGGGCCCGTCCGGGGTGGTCGGGGTGAGCTCGGTCCACGGCGTCAACGCGGCCGCTGCGGCGTCGACGTCGGGGGCCCTAAGGATCCCGTCCGCGGTGGCCAGGGCGGCGCCGCGCAGACGTGGGTCGTCGGGTGGTCGCAGGCCCCACCGTGGTCCGCGATCGCCGGTCCGCCGTTCTGCTTCCTGGGCCAGGCCCACCGGCCAGTCTGCGAGGTCGGTGGCGCCGGGTTGGCCGGCAAGGTGGAGCAGGAGGGTGGTCAGGTGCCGCAGGTCGGACAGATATGCCGCGGGCTTGGCGGGCTGCCCGAGGCGACAGCTCGATCGGTCATAGGGACATCCTGTACGCGCGCCGGACCAGGGTCGACTTACCGCGCAGTTCCAAAGATGCGCGACCGGACTCACCGCGTACCGAGCACCAATCGACACGTCCGCGGCAGAACCGGACGGGTGCGCCGCCGGACGTGCATTGGGGCGCGGTTCCGCTGGCCACACGTTCAGCAGAACGCGGCGCGGGTGCCTTTGCACGTCCCACGGCGCACCTTGGCGATACGTCCGACATTCGGCAGAACCGGTAGATCACGGACCCGGTGGTGGTGCGGCCCGCGGACGAGCCGAGGCCGCTGTCGCCCTTGCCCATGCGGACCCGGGCAAGAGGTACCGCTGGCTCGGAAAGCCACCCTCCCACGTCCAGCTCGTGAACCTTGCGATGGTCTGACGCCGGGCACAGGCCAGCTATATCCATAAGCAGACATGATCGTTCCCGGAGACGTCATAACGTAGCATTTATGATTCATAAGTTCGCGGTTTGTGAAATCTTCGCTGCATCTCGACAACTGTCGAGATGCAGCGAAGGTTGCGCGGTCCCGTGCGGGGCGGCTTGCTGGATAGTGCGGGCGGAGGTGGCTGCGCATCGAGGCTCTTGCAGGCGTTGAGACCGACCAGCCGAGGAAGCTCGTCGGTGGAACCGTGCAGGCGCGGGCACGCAGACCGAACTCGGTGCCCAGACCCTTGCTGCGAACCTGAGTCAGCTCTCGGCAGGCTGGTTCAGGAACCAGCGGTGACCGAACGGATCCACGAAGACCGCCACCCGCCCGGAGGGCGGGCTGTCCTCGGGGCCCCTGGCCATTGGAGTTCCTTGGCGGACGATGCGGGCGGCGGCCGCATCGACGTCGGCGACCGTGAGGTGCAGTGACACCGCCGCCCCGCGGGCGGGGTCGGGGGCCGCTATCCCGGCGGAGTCGAACTGGTCGGACATCATCCACTGGGCGTCGCCGATCGCTAGTTGGCAGTGGCCGACCCGACCGTCGTCCATGACGATCGGGTCGTAGGTGACTTCGGCGCCCAGCGCGGCGACGTACCACTCGATGGCGGCTCGGGCGTCGGCGACGCACAGATAGGGAGTCAGCTGGGTCATCGGGTTTCCTGTTCTTCGAGATCGGGGAGCGGTGTCTGGAACGACCAGAGGTGGCCCTCCGGGTCGCGCACGCTGTACTCGCGCACGCCGTAGGGCATGTCGGCCGGCTGCTGGTCGATCGCGGCGCCGGTTGCGGCCACGCGGGCGTGGTGGGCGTCGACGTCGTCGACGAGGATGGCGAGCGAGGCAGTGACCGTGCCGGTGGTGAGCGGCGAGACCATCCGGTGCTCGGGGGCCTCCCGGTGCAGCCAGACCACGCCGTCGCCAGCGTGGACCTCGCCGTGCACCGCCCGATCGCCGTCGAAGCTGATCGGTCCAGGAGCCAGACCCAGTACATCGACGAGATAGGCGTGCCCGGCCGCGATGTCGCGGTACACCAGCAACGTGATCCGCCGCGTCAACGCGGGCTCATCAGCCGGTAGTGCTGAGAGCAGTTCAAGCAGGGCGTCGGCAGTGGGCTGGTCGCCCTCGAGGAGACGGGCCTCGACGCGCCGAACTCGTTCCCGCGCCCGAGCGAGGTCGGCCAGCTTCGAATCGAGGTCCACGAGGTGGCGCCGAGTGAGGCCGGGCAGCTCGTCCGTATCGAGGTTGAGGTCGGCCACGGACGTGCCAAGTTCGCGGAGCAGCCGGATCCGGTAGAGCTGATCGATGGTGCCGCCGTCGTACCGGCGCCGGCCACCGACATCGCGGGCCGGAAGCAGCAGCCCCATCTCCTCGTAGTACCGCAGAGTGCGTTCAGTGACGCCTGTACGTCGGGCAACGTCGCCGATGCCCCACTGGCCGCCGGGGCTGGTGCTGGTCATGCCGCCACGCTAAGACCTCACGTCACGTCAGGAGCAAGGGCGGCGCCTCGACAGGCGGCGAAACCCATCGGTTGAGAAGCGGCAATAACACGTTCTTGCCCTTGATCCATAGCTAGTGGTCCGTCGCTGAAACATGTTTACGTTTCCGGTCGATGGAGGCGAGGATTTCGTCGGCGGGTTTGGTCCAGGTGAAGGGGTGTGACCGGTCGTTCCAGC
>NZ_BAAAPN010000093.1:0-13059 GCF_039531165.1 Nostocoides vanveenii
AGGGTCCCCTCATTGACGCCGAGATCGCGCGCGACGGCAGCGATCGGCGTGTTGGTCTCCTCGACGATCCGTACAGCCCCCTCACGGAACTCACGGTCGTACTTCCAACGTGTCTCAGGCACAGCATCTCCTAATAGCTGATACCTACACGCTTCGGGGGGAAGTCCAGTCTGCCCGGTGGAGGCGATCTACTACGAGGATGACGTGCCCGCGCAATGGAGCGGATACATCCTCGACAACGCCGCCTTCTTCGAAGCAACCCTCCCCGGTCAGGACCAACCGCTCGGCTCGCCCGGCGGCGCCGCACGGCTGGGGCCGCTCACCGTGGATGCCCCTCTGGTGGCCGAGCAACCTCCCGGACCCCTGTCATGACCGCCGCCATCGATTTCCTCACCCGTCGTCAGGAGCTTGAGGGACCCACCCTGTAGTCGTTCGCCACACGTCCAAGCCCCGGGGAATTCACCCCAAGGCTTCCGGTCGCATGGCGGCCGATCCCCGGTTAGCCTCCTGAGCAGTTCAGATTCGGACGCCGGACATCCCGGTCCTCACCGCCACCGCCTAGGAGTCACCGTTGCCGACCCAACGCCCATCCATGCGTCGACCCTCATCCAGCCGCCTCGCCTTCGCTGCCGGCGCGAGTCTCGTGGCCGCGTGTGCGACCGCCCTACCCGCGCAGGCCGCGTCGCCGAAGATCGTGATCAATGAGGCGTATGGCGGCGGTGGCAACTCCGGTGCCACCCTCACTAACGACTTCGTCGAACTCGTCAACACCGGAGCCAGCGCGCTCGACCTGACCGGCTACAAGATCACCTACTACTCCGCGAGCGGCAATCTCGGCGGCACGTGTGCCATCGCGAGCGGGTCGATCGCCGCGAGTGGCTACTTCCTCGTCCAGCTGGCCAAGGGCACGGGCGGCACGGACGCCCTGCCGACGCCCGACGCAAGCTGCACGGCGCCCAACCTCAGCGGGACGGTCGGCTCGGTGGTCCTGCTGGCGAGCGACGGGTCGACGGTCGACACCGTCGGATACGGTTCCACCGCAAGCCAATTCGAGACCATGCCCGCACCCGGGACCGGGAATGCGACCTCGGTCAGCCGCACAGATGGCAAGGACACCGACAACAACTCCGTCGACTTCACCGTCGGTGCGCCGACGCCGCGGAATGCCGGCTCCGTCACCCCGCCCGACCCCGACCCAGTCGTCGCGACCATCGCCGAGATCCAGGGCACCGGCGCGGCGACTCCGCTCGGCGGGCAGCGGGTCACCACGACCGGCGTCGTCACCGCGTCCTACCCGACCGGGGGGTTCAACGGCTTCTACGTCCAGACTCCCGGCAGCGGCGGCACCGCGAAGGCCGCCGGCGAGGCGTCCGACGGGATCTTCGTTTTTACCGTCGCCGCGCCGACGGCGACGATCGGCGACTGCTACACCATCACCGGCATACCGGCGGAGTTCAACGGGCTGACCCAGTTGACCAAGCCGGTGCTGACCTCCGCCGCCGACTGCGCGCCCGTCAAGGCAACCGCTCTCGACGCGCCACCGGTGACGGACGCCGGCAAGGAGGCCTATGAGGGCATGCTCGTCGAGCCCGTCGGGACCTACACGATCACCAACAATTTCGACCTCAACAGCTTTGGTCAGCTTGGCCTCGCCTCCGGCACCGAGCCGTTGTGGACCGCGACCGATCGCGTCGTCCCGTCCGAGGCCGCAGCCTTCGAGGCCGAGCAGGCCAAGCGCTACATCACCCTCGACGACGGATCGTCCTGGAACTACCTGACCAATGCGACCGCCAAGCGCTCGCCGCTGCCCTACCTCAGCCAGGCCACGCCGCGGCGCACCGGATCGCACTTCAGCTTCACGGCGCCGGTCATCCTCGACTACCGCTTCCAGTGGAACTACCAGCCAACCGGCCAGGTCGTCGGTGCCGATGCTGGCTTCGTCACCTCCGAGAACGACCGGCCGACGGCTGCCCCGGCGGTCGGCGGTGACCTGAAGATCGGCGGGATGAATGTCCTGAACTACTTCACCGATCTCGGTCAGGACGAGCCCGGCTGCCAGCCCTATCTCGACATGTACGGCACGCCGGTCGCCAGCAACGGCTGCCTGGTCCGCGGCGCCTACACCCCGGCGGCCCTGCAGGATCAGCAGGACAAGATCGTCGCCGCACTGGCCGCGCTCGACGCTGATGTCGTCGGATTGCAGGAGGTCGAGAACTCCGCCCGCTTCGGTCATGATCGTGATGCCGCCTTGCGCACGCTCACCGAGGCGCTCAACGCCAAGGTCGGTGCCGGGACATACGCCTATGTCGCGAGCCCGCCGATCACCCCGGTCAGTGAGGACGTCATCCGGCCGGCCTTCATCTACAAGGCGGCGACGGTGACGCCGATCAACACCACGGTGCTGCTCGAGAGCCCGGCCTTCGCCAATGCCCGCCAGCCGATCGGGCAGAAGTTCGAGGGCAACGCCTCCGGCAAGCAATTCGTCGTCATCGCCAACCACTTCAAGTCCAAGGGCTCCGGCGCGGACGACGGCACCGGCCAGGGTCTGTCCAACCCCTCGCGTGAGGCGCAGGCCCGCGATGTCACCGCGTGGGCCGACCAGATCTGGCCGGGCGAGGCGATCTTCCAGATCGGCGACTTCAACGCCTACTCCAAGGAGACGCCGGTCCAGATCATCGAGGCCGCCGGCTACACCGACCTGGTGCGCACGTTCAACCCCGAGTCGACGTCCTATCAGTTCGGTGGCCGCCTCGGCTCGCTCGACCATGCCTTCGCCAACGCCAAGGCCCTCGCCATGGTCAGCGGCGCCGATGACGTCAACATCAACGCCGATGAGTCGGTCGCGATGCAGTACTCGCGCCGCAACTACAACATCGTCGACTTCTACCAGCCGACGATGTATGCCGCGAGCGATCACGACCCGGTGCTCGTCGGTATCATCGCGCCGAAGCTGCCAGTCATCACCAGCACCCAGGACTGCAAGCGCTTCGGCTTCACGGTCGCCGACTATCAGCTCGGTGACCAGCTGCGCATCGAGGGCACCTGGGTCAACCGGCCGCAGAGCCTGACCGTCGCGATCACCGAAGCCGGGTGGACCTCCGGGATCAAGCCCACGTGGAAGAACGCGACGGCGGTCGTCATCCGGGCTGGCGTCGTGCTCGAGCGCACGCGCGTCTCGATCACCAAAGAGGCGAGCTGCCGGCCCAACTGACCGGTCCGACGCGGACCCACAACGCGGTCCGGCTGCCCATCCGCAGCCGGGCCGCGGCCATGCGGCCATCGGGTGCGCGTCGCTTTGTCCGGTCCGTGCCACGTTCCGGATGGTTTTTCACGGCTACGGTTAAACGTATGGAAGCGATCCAGCGAGGGCACGCAGCGGTGCCGCGAGGCCAGACCATCGTGCTCAACGACGCGTTCATCGAGCAGGTAGGCGAGGCAGGCGTGGCCCGTTATGTCGAGGTGCTCGCTGCGGCCGAGAGGCACGCCGCTGATCACAGCGAGGACGAGGTCATCGCCTTCCTGCGCGACCACCTGGACGGCACGATCCTCGAGCGTGCGAAGACGACCTATGAGGTGCTCGCCGGCATGCTCCACGACAACGAGGGCGTGCTCTCGGTGGTCACCAATGAGGGGAAAGTCCTGCTCGGTGATCCCAATGCCGGGCCCACCGAGGCGGTGCCGAGCGTGCGGGGCACCGAGGACCCGGCCGACCCGGAACGGCCTGTCTACTCCTGACCGGCCCGGGCGTTAGCCCTCGTTGACCTTCGGCATGATCTCCTCGACCAACTGCTTCATGTCGTCCATCGTCTTCGACACCGGGACGTCGGCGAAGGGCGGCCAGAGCATAGGCATGGTCAGGCCGGCGTCGCGATAGCGCTTGAGCATGTCGGTGATCTGTCCCGCGGTGCCGGCGAGCAGGTTGCTGCCCTTGCCCATATTGCTCTGGTCGGTCTCGGTGTCGGTGATGACGAACCAGATCATCGAGCTGATCTCCAGGTCGTCCATCGAGCGGTCCGTGTCGAGCTTGTCAAGCTCGGCCTGGATGGCGCCGCGCCACATCTGCAACTCCTCGGGCGAGTCCTGGATGCCGATCCACCCCGAGAGGTTGTACTTGGCGATGCGGTTTGCCGACCGCTTGGGATCCTTGAGGCCGCTGAAGAAGATCGGGGGATGCGGCTTTTGCACCGGCTTCGCGCCGAAGCCGCAGCGGTCGAAGTCCGCGAACTCGCCGTGGTATTCGAAGATGTCGTTGGTCCAGATCCCCTGCATGATCTCCAGGGTTTCCCGCACGTGCGTATGCCGGCGCGGGAAGATGTGCGATGCGCTCGCCGCAGCGAATTCCTCGGGCATCCAGCCCGCACCGACGCCCACATTGAGCCGGCCGTTGCTGAGCTGGTCGACGGTCGCAAGCTCGGTGGCCAGGACCGCGGGCGCGCGGTAGGGCGTGTCCGTGATGCTCATCCCGATCCGCAGCTTGGCGGTTTTGGCGGCCAGCCAGGGGATCAGCGGCCAGCCCTGGAGAAACTCGCCGTGGGAGGTGACCGGGAGTTGCTTGGGGAAGCCCGGGATCATGCCGAAGGCATACTGCAACTCGCCGCGATCGGAGGCCTCGGGAACAACGATCCGGTCGAGCGTCCATACGGAATCAAAGTCGAGCTCCTCCGCGAGGGCGGTGAGATCTTCAAGCTCCTTGACGGTGACCTTGTCGCGGAAGTTCGGCAGATACAGGGCGAGCTTCAAGCAGGCTCCATTTCGATCGCCGCATCGTCGGTACGTCAGGTCACGGTGGCACAACACCGAGGTCGGCGCAAGACCCTTGACTAATGTCCAGGCAATGGTTCCGCGCGCAGCCGCTCACGCAGTTCTCGCTTGACGACCTTGCCGTAGTTGTTGGTCGGCAGCGCGTCGACGAAGCGGTACTCCTTCGGCCGCTTGTAACGCGCCAACGCGGCCAGACAGGACGCGTCGAGGTCGGCGGTTTCCGGAGGCGCGGCGGGGTCGCTCGGCACGACGAAGGCGACGATCGCCTCACCCCACTCGGAATCCGGCTTGCCGACCACGGCCACATCCCGTATGCCGTTGTGCCGCAATAGAGTTTCCTCCACTTCGCGCGGATAGACGTTCATCCCACCGGTGATGATCAGGTCCTTGGACCGGTCGTGGAGAGTGAGGTAACCCTCGCTGTCGAAGCTTCCGATATCGCCGGTATGCAGCCACCCGTCGCGGATGGTCTCGGCCGTCGCCGCGGGCTCCTGCCAGTAGCCGCTCATAACGACCTCGCCCCGGACGACGATCTCGCCCGGTTCCCCGGTCGCGACCTCCGCGCCCTGCTCGTCGACGATGCGCACCTCGACATCCGTGCGTGTGGTGCCGACACTGCCCATGTGCGCGACCCAACGGGGATGCTCGCGGTCCGCGTGGGCAGCCCGGGGCAATGCGGTGATCGTCATCGGCGACTCGCCCTGGCCATAGATCTGGGCGAGCTTGGGACCAAAGGTCACCAACGCCATCTCTAGGTCCGCGAGATACATCGGCGCCCCGCCGTAGATGATCGTCTTGAGGTTGCCGAGATCGGCGGAGCGGAGCGCCGGGTCGCTGGCCAGCCGCTTGACCATCGTCGGTGCAGCAAAGAAGGACAAGCCCGGCCAGCGCTCGATGAGCGCGGCGATCTCGGCGCCGTCGACTCCCCCGGATGTCGGGATCACGCTGACCGCGCCCTTGGCAATATGGGGCAATCCGTAGAGACCGGAGCCATGAGAGAGCGGTGCCGCGTGCAGGATGCTGTCGTCCGGCCCGATCACATCGATGTCGGCGAAGTAACTGAGCGAAGACATCAGCAGATTGCCGTGGGTGAGCGTGGCGCCCTTGGGGCGGCCGGTGGTCCCGCTGGTGTAGAAGAGCCACGCCGGCTCGTCCGAGCACCGATCGACCAGCGCCCGTTCAGCAGACTCGCACAGTCGTGCCCAGTCCGCCCCCGGGGCGACGATCGCCGCCTGGACGTCATCGACCGTGGTGACGAGCGGGGCGACATCGTCGGCGTGCTCGGGGTCGGTCAGGACCAGGCGCGACCCGCTGTGGCGGAGGATGTAGGCGATCTCGTCAGGATGCAGGCGGGCGTTGACCGGCACTGCGACGAGACCGGCGTGCCAGATGCCGAACAGGGCTTCGAGGTATTCGGGACGGTTACGCATGACAATGGCCACCCGATCGCCTTGTCCGAGAGCGTATTCCACAGCAAGGCCACCAGCGATGGCCCGGGTCGTCGCGGCCCACTGCGCCCACGTCGCAAAGACCGTAGCGCCGACGGCCAGGGCCGGGCTGTCCGGTCGCAGGCGCCCATTGCGTTGGACCCACGTCGCGAGGTTCATCGACGTGGCCACCGACCTCTTCTCATCACGGCGTCATGGTAGGGCTCTCACCGGGCCGCCGGAAGGGGCACGATGAGGGGGTGGAGCGGCATACGGCACAGGGGGTAGAGGCGTGAGGCTCGCGAGCCCGCAGGCCCGACAGCGGCTCGCCGCGGCCGACCACGGCGTGCTGTGCACGGTGCACCATGAGCGCGGGGCCGACGCGGTGCCGGTGGTGTTCGCGGTGATGGGCGATCATCTGGCCGTGCCGATCGATCGGGTGAAGCCGAAGAGCACTGTGCGTCTGCAGCGGGAACGCAATCTCGCGACCGACCCCCGGGCAACATTGCTGGTCGAGCAGTGGGATGCCGAGGACTGGTCGCGTTTGTGGTGGGTGCGTGCCGCATTACGTTGGGCGCCAGAGGTTCCCGAAACACTCCGCGACTCGCTGACGGAGGGGTTGGCCACGAAGTATCCGCAGTATGCAGACCGGCCGTTCACCGGCGTGCTCGTCCTCGAGATCGTCGCCGTGACGGGCTGGGCGGCGACGGCGCCGCGACCGACGAGCTGAGCCGCCTGCCGCTGGCCTCATTTCGGCCCAGCGCGAGTGAGATGAGCGGACGGGGTTGCCCGTGCTGGCGCTCGGTCGTCGGATCGCGTCATCCGAGGTCGCCGATCTCTTCGATGAGGAATGACTGATCTCCTCGATGCCCACGTCGTGATCGCGCTCGCCGTCGCCGAACATGAGCACCACAGCCGCGCCGTGGCGTGGCTCGGCGACTGTTCCATGAATTGGCGCGTGTGTTACGAAACCACTGACGGACAGCGGTCCGCGCGAAGTACGACGTTCAGCTGGCGATATGGACCACGGCGTCGCCGCGGTGGACGACGGGTGCTTCGGTCCGGCCGATGACCACGCCGCTGCGGGAGGCATAGACGGCGCGCAAGGTGCGGCCGAAGGCGTCATACAAGGTGCCGAGTCGTTCGCCATCGGTCACCTCCGCGCCGAGGGCCACGTCCAGACGCAGCATGCCGGAGCGCCGGGCGCGCACCCATTCGCTGGATCGGCATTCGCGCGTCGTCGGCTCGGTCTCGGTGCGCTCGGGGGAGTCGATCATTCCCAGCGCCGCGAGGACATTGCGGACACCGGCGACTCCGGCGTCCACGGCATACGGGTCGAGCCGGAGGTTCTCCCCGCCCTCGTAAAGGAGCACGCACGCGCCGCGCTCGCGCGCCGCCTGGCGCAGCGAGCCGTCGCGCAGCCGGGCGTGCAGGATCACTGGCGCGCCGAAGGCGCGCGCCAGGTGCAGGGTGCGGGGATCGTCGAGGTCGCCGCGGATCTGCGGGTGGTTGGCCCGCCGGTCCGCGCCCGTATGCAGGTCGATCCCCACCTCGCTCTTCGAGACCACCTGCGTCATGAACAGGTGCGCGAGGCGGCCGGCGAGGGAGCCGCGGGTCGATCCCGGGAAGGAGCGGTTGAGGTCGCGGCGGTCGGGCAGATAGCGATCGCCGGCCATGAAGCCGAGCACATTGACGACGGGCACGGCGAGCAAGGTGCCACGCATCGTCTTGGGTGAAAGGCTGCCGAGGACCTGGCGGATGATCTCGACGCCGACGACCTCGTCGCCATGAACGGCGCCGTTGACCCAGACGACCGGCCCGGGCTCCTTGCCGTGGACGACCCGGACCGGGAGCGAGACATCGCCGCCGGTGACCAGGCGGGTGATGGGCAGCAGGACATCGCGCTGCGCGCCGGGGCGGACCTTGACGTGGCCGAGGCTAAAAGAGTCACGCGCGCGTGGCATCGTGGCCCCAGTTCTTGCGTCGCACAGCGCGGCGGGGGCGCCCGCCGAGGTAGGAGTGGGACGGATCGACGAGGAAGCCCTGCCCGAGAGCTTCGCGGCCGATCAGCAGCCGGAAGCCCATCTGGTCGCGCGCGGCCAGGGTCAAGGCGACCGGGATCGTCCGGCCGAGGATCCGCACGTCGGTCTCGACGGTGATCCGTTCCTCGGCATGCCCGGACGAACTGCGTACGGTGCGCCGATCGAGGATCGGCCGGATGACTGTGACCGCGTCGTCGGTGGCCCGTTGCCAGGGGTGAATGGTGAAGCGCACCAACGGAATCGGGCCGCCCTGGAGCTCCTCGATGTCGAATGCATGAATGGCGCACGAGCGCGCCCCGGTGTCGACCTTGGCCTTGATCCACGGCACGTCGAGCTCGGGCATGGCGACCCATTCGCGCCACCCGAGGACGGTGCTTGAATTGCCCGGTCCGCTCACCCCGCCATCCTGTCAGGCAGCCCTTGTGAAGCTTGCGATCCTCTCCCGCGCGCCGCGCAGCTACACCACCTCGCGGTTGCGGACCGCCGCGGCCGCGCGCGGGCATACGGTTAAGGTCCTCAACACCCTGCGGTTCGGGATCGACCTCTCCCAGGAGGCTCCTGACCTGCTCTTCCGTGGCCGCCCGCTCTCGCACTACGACGCCGTTCTGCCGCGCATCGGCAACTCGGTGACCTACTTCGGGACGGCGGTGGTACGGCAATTCGAACAAATGGATGTCTACACGCCCAATACCGCGAACGGGATCGCCAACTCGCGCGACAAGCTGCGGGCCACGCAGATCCTCTCGCGCCACAACATCGGCATCCCGCCGACGACCTTCGCGCGCGACCGCGCCGATGTCAGCGCCGCGATCGAGCGGGTGGGCGGGGCGCCGGTGGTCATCAAGCTGCTTGAGGGCACCCAGGGGATCGGCGTCATCCTCGCACCCGAGATCAAGGTCGCCGAGGCGATCATCGAGACGCTGCACAGCACCCGGCAGAACGTCCTGATCCAGAAGTTTGTCGCCGAGAGCCGCGGGCGTGACATCCGGGCCCTCGTCGTGGGGGACCGGGTGGTCGCGGCGATGCGGCGGGTGGCGGTCGGGGACGAGTTCCGCTCGAATGTTCACCGCGGTGGGCGGGTCGAAGCGGTAGATCTGGATCCGGAGTTCGAGTCCGCGGCGGTGCGGTCGGCGCAGATCATGGGCCTGCGCGTGGCGGGCGTCGACATGCTCGAAGGTGCGGACGGGCCTCTCGTGATGGAGGTCAACTCCTCACCGGGGCTGGAGGGCATCGAGTCGGCGACGAAGCTCGATGTCGCCGGCGCGATCATCGACTTCATCGACAACCAGGTCGCCTTCCCCGAGATCGACGTCCGGCAGCGGCTGACGGTCTCGACGGGTTATGGCGTCGCCGAGATCGTGGTGCGCGGCGGCGATCTGGTCGGTCAGTCGCTGGCCGACTCGGGGATCCTCGACAAGGACTTGACCGTCCTCACCCTCCACCGGGGCACGGCGGTCATCCCGCGGCCGGACGGGCGCCGGGTGCTGGAGGAGGGGGACCGGCTGTTGTGTTTCGGCAAGCTGGAGGACATGCGCAGCATGATCCCGGCCCGCCGTGACCGGGCCCGCCGGCTCCGCAAACTCCCGAAGCCCCCGATTCACCACCCCTGACCTGACGGAAAAATTCGTCGAAAGGCCGGTTCAGCCCCGTCGAGGGGCCGGTTCAGCCCCGTCGAGGGGCCGGTTCAGCAATGGCAAGGGCCGTCACTCTCGGGCATCGACGCCAGGCCGACTCAGTTCGCGCAGGCTTTCGTCGCGCAGCACCGTGCCGTCGGGGTCGAAGACGGCATACACCTTTGGGGCTGAACGCATTTGCCAGTGCGACAGGTGCGGCAGTCGACACGGCGCAACTGGCCGGGTGGGCGTGGGCCACGATCGACGCTGCTGGCGACCGCTGCCTGGCGGTCTGCGCAGCCGTGTTACGCGCACGGTCCATGCGGTGACCATGCTTGCGGCGAGGGCGGGCCAAATGTCGGGCGAGTTGCCGGGGGTCGCGTCGGGCGGAGGCCGTGGGGGCGGTCGCTGCGGCATACCAGCTGTCGAGCGCGTCGGCGGAGGCGACGAAGGCGTCGAAGAGGTCGTGCAGATCGGTAGGGACCTCCTCGGGGATGCAGCCGAGGTGCTCGGCGGCCAGTTCGCGCAGCAGCAGAACCGGGAAGGAGTCGTCCGGTGCGGCGCTGTCGGACTCGCGCTCGTCGACGACCAAGCAGGCGATCTCGGAGTCGCTCGTCCACGAGCGGCGATTGAGGTTGTCCGAACCCACCGAGGCCCACTGATCGTCGATCACGCACAACTTCGAGTGCACGTAAATGGGCAGGCCGGCGGCATTGCACAGGCCGAAGACCGCGACCCGGTCGCCGCCGGTCGCGAGGATCTGCTCCATGGCCAGCCGCCGGCCATAGGACTGCGTGGTCTCAGCGACCGGTGCATCGACATCGGGGATCATGGGCAAGACGATGAGCATCCGCAGATCGGGATTGGCAGTCAGCACATCGGCAACGTGCTTGCCGACTTCGGTCGCCACAGGTATTGATCCTCGACATAGATCAGCCGGCGGGCCCGGGCGACGGCCTTGCTGTTGGCTAACGCGATCGAGCGTTCACCGTCCGGGGCGAAGTCATAACCCTTAGGCAGGATCGCAGGATAGGTGCGCACCACCTGCACGGCGGCCGTGCCGCCGGAGACCGGCCCGGGAGGCGGCCACTGCTCGCCCAACGGACGTGGCTCTTGGTCCTCCCCTTGGAGGAAGGAACTGAGAGTGCGACCCGGGTTGAGCGTCAGCGGGGTGGAGTCCTCCCAGCGCTCCCCGAAGGTCGTCTCCACGTCGTGGACGACGGGGCCGCGCAGGGCGGCCTGCACATCGTGCCAGGCGGGGGTGGGGCCGTAGGCGGCTGCGATCTGGAGGGCCTGCGGGTCGCCGGTATGCCGCGCGTCATCGCGTCGTGAGTGGCAGATGTCGATGCCTCCGACATAGGCGACATCGCGGGTGGAGTCATCCCGGTGTCGCAGGATGACGAACTTCTGATGGTGGGCCCCGAGGTTGCGCACGCGCATGTCCCGAAGGCACTGGCCGCCGGCCTGGTCGATGTCCTCGCCAACTGGCGGTGCTTCTCGGCGTGGAAGCCCAGGTAGCGCCAGTGCGAGCGCCACAACAGTCCGCGGACGTCCACGCCCCGCTCGGCGGCCGCGACCAGGCTTGCCGACAGGGTCCGGCCGTCATCGGTCAGTTGCTCGTCCGGGTCGCCTCGCCAGTCGGTGAAGTAGATCCGGTCGCCGGCGTCCATCTGCGCGATCCGCTGGTGCAGGTCCTCGAAGTACGGCCGGCCGTGAACCAGCGCCTGCAGGTGATTGCCGGTTGTCCAGCCCGGAGCGGCGCTCGGCGCGGCCAATCGGGAGTGGGGATTCTCGCGCTCTTGAAGGGTCAGGAACCAGTCGGCAACGGCCATGGCCACATCGTGCAGCACGGGAGCCTCCTGCGGGAGACCCCGCCGCGTCACAGGGGTGCGGTCGCCCCTGCCCCGTCGTCATAGGCGCCGGACAGACGGCGGTAGGGGCCCAAGGGGAACGCGAGGGTGACGGTGATGAGCATGATCGGGCCGGCGAGCAGGAAGACCAGAGCGATGCCGCGAGCCTCCCCGTCGCCGAGCAGCCACCCGAAGCGCTCGCGACCGGCGTCGGTGTTCATATAGGAGATCAACCCGAACTGGGCAATGGGGCCGATCAGGAAGGCCGAAATCGGACTCGCGGCCACTTCGACGCTCTGGGCGAAGCCGAAGAAGGGGGACTGCTGAACGGATAGGTGACACCGAGTCTGTGGTGCCGTGAGGTGCCGCGGGAGAGGATGTGCACCATGCCCAAGCCGTATCCGAAGGAGTTCCGTGACGATGTCGTCCGGGTCGCTCGCCAGCGGGAGGAAGGGGTGACGATCAAGCAGGTCGCCACAGACTTCGGGATCTCTGAGTCGTGTCTGACGAACTGGATCCCCATCGCCGATCGGGACGCCGGGATCAGGCCTGGACCGAGCGCCGCGGACGCCGGGGAACGGCGAGAGGCCAAGCGGCGGATCCGTTTGCTGGAGCAGGAGAACGAGGTCCTGCGCCGGGCGGCGGCGTATCTGTCGCAGGCGAACATCGCCCCACAATGATGTGCCCGCTCGTCCGTGAGCTGGCCGTTGACGGTATCCCCGTGACGGTGACGTGCCGGGTTCTGAAGATCACGCGGGCGCCCTACTACCGGTGGCTTCGTGATCCGGTCACCGACGCCGACTGGACGGCCGCGCACCGCGCTATCGCCTTGTTCGACGCACACGTCGACGATCCGGAGTTCGGGCACCGGCTCTTGGCCGACGAGGCCCGCGAGGCCGGGCAGGTGATGGCGGACCGGACCGCGTGGCGGCTGTGCCGAGATAGCGGCTCGTGGAGCGCGTTCGGGAAGAAACGCGGAAAGAACGGCAAGAAGCCCGGACCGCCGGCGCACGACGACCTCGTCCGCCGGGACTTCGCTGCTGACGGGCCGAATCTCTTGTGGCTGACCGACATCACTGAGCATCCCACCGCCGAGGGCAAGCTCTACCTGTGCGCGGTCAAAGACGTCTGGTCGAACCGGATCGTGGGCTACTCGATCGACTCGCGGATGAAGTCCCGACTGGCCGTCCAGGCCCTCGACAACGCCGTCGCGAACCGGGCCGCACACGGCATGGACGTCGCCGGCTGCGTCGTCCACTCCGATAGTAAGACTGTTGCCTGCCTAGGTGCTCCCGGGTTTCGTGACTCGCACGCCGATCGACCCTGGGGGCTACCGTGGTGTCGGAGGTGTTCTCGCAGCATCCTG
>NZ_BAAAPN010000094.1:0-13309 GCF_039531165.1 Nostocoides vanveenii
CCAGACGTCGCTGCGACGTCATACACGCCATGCTCCGCAACCGCCAGCCCTACCAGCCCCGCACCGCCGCTGCCGCTTGACACCGAACATAGGGACACCCCCCCGACGATCAGCGAGTCGGCTGGAGCAACTCGTCGTCGACGAAGGTCGGGGCGGCGAGTCGATAAGACGCCCACGACAGCGGCACGCCGGTTGCGGCCAGCAGGATCAGCACGAGGGTCCAACCCCCGGTCACCGCGTGTAGCACGCCGACGAGGAAGGGCCCGAGAGCCGCCAGCAGGTAGCCGATCGGCTGCACGAAGCCCGACACCTGCGCTGTCACTGTCGGCTCGCGTGTGCGCGCGGTGATCAGCGCGATTGCGGTGGGGAAGGCGAAGCCGGAGACCGCGAGCAGCGCCGCCCACAGCCAGGGCACGGTGGCCGGGGCGAGGATCAATCCGGCATACCCGGCCATCAGGATCACCCCGAAGGACGCGAAGTCCACCTTCAGGCCCCGGCCGCGCGCGATCACCGCCGGCATGAGCAGCCCGCCGAACAGGCCGATGCCGGAGACCGAAGCCAGGAGCGCCCCGGCATACGTGGCCGACAACCCCGCGTCGCGATAGATCTGCGGGAGCCAGCCGAACTGCACATACGCGTGCATCGACTGCACGCCGAACATCGTCGTCAGCGCCAGCGCGGTCGGCGAGTGTGCCACGCGACCGCCCGGTGCGGCCATCGGACGACGGTGATCGGCCGGCAAATTGTGTTCGCGCACAGCGAGATACGCCCAAGCGGGGACTGCAGACAAGGCCAGCCAGCCCCACAGCCCCAGCGATGGCCGCCAGCCGCCGAGCGACTCGGCCAGCGGGGCCGCGAGTGCCGCCCCGATGCCGCCACCGATCATCAGGCCGGTGCCGTAGATCGTCTGGAGCAGCACCTGCCCCTGCTCGTGCGTCTTGATCCACGCCGGCACCAGGACGTTGCCCAGCGCCATCCCGCCGAGCGCGACGACCGAGAGGGCCAAGAAGACCCAGGCGTTCCCGGTTCCCGCCCGCAGGATCTGCCCGATCGCCACCGCGACCAGCCCAAGCGCGATCCCGGCCGTCGTCCCGATCCGCCGGGCAAGCGTCACCGCGAGCAACCCGATCAGGCCGAAGCAGAGCCCAGGCAGCCCGGTCAAGACCCCGGCCAGACCCGCCGACATCCCCAGGCCCGACCGGATCTCCGACAGCAGCGGTCCGGGAACCGACGCACCCGGCCGCAGGTTGAGCGAGACCAGCACGACCGCCACCAACGGCACGATCAGCCGACGGCTCACCCGGGCGACCCGGTGCTCGCGAGGAAGTGGGCCACCCGCGCGATATACGCCGGCCGGTCCTGGAAATAGCCGCCGCAGTGATCCGCGCCCTCGAAGATGTGCAGCGCCTTCGGCTCGCCCGCGGCCGCGAACAGGCAGTATGCGTGATCCACCGGGATCACGCTGTCGGCCGCCCCGTGCAGCAACAACAGTGGGCGCGGCGCGAGCGCCCCCACGACATCGATCGGCGCGACCTCGCCGAAGCCGTAGCCATAGCGCCAGCGCGTCGCCCGATCGGTCAGCCACAGCAACGGGAAGGGCGGCAACCGGAGTTTGCCGAGGGCATGCGCGACGACGCCCCGCATCTCGGCGAAGGGCGAGTCCAGCACCAGCGCCCGCACCCGCGAATCGCCCGCCGCGACAAGGATGCTGACCGCGGCACCCATCGAGAAGCCGACGAGGACGATCCCGGCGTCGGGGCGGCGGGATGCGGCATACGTGATGGCGGCGCGCAGGTCGTCCTGCTCGTAGTGCGCCAACGATTGCGGCCCGTCCTGCGAATCGCCGTTGCCGCGAAAGTCGAAGAGCAGCACCGTGTTTCCTGCGCGCCAGAGGCCAGGACCGATGCCGAGCATGTCGGACTTGTTGCCGCGGTGGCCGTGGCTGACGATGACCACGCGCTCGCTGTCCGGCCGGTCGAACCACCACCCGGCCAACTGTGTGCCGTCGTCCGCCGCGAAGCTCACCTCGTCGGCCGCGACGCCCACCTCGAAGGGACTGAAGCGATAGTCCGGCCACGGCCGTTGCGGCCCGCTGATCTGCCGGGCCCCGACGAGCGCCCCTGCAACCAACCCTCCGGCCGCAACGGCCAACAGGCTGGCCGCGCCGACCCCCTCGCGGCGACGCAACGGCATACGGTTAGTCCTCGTAGCCCGTCGGGTTCGCCGACTGCCAGCGCCAGGTGTCGGCACACATGTCGTCGATGGACCGCGTTGTCGCCCAACCGAGTTCGCTATTGGCCTTGGTCGGGTCCGCCCACGACCGGGGCTGGTCGCCGGCGCGCCGCGGACCGATCTCATAGGGCACCTCGCGCCCCGACGCCCGCGCGAAGGCCGCCACCATCTCCAGCACGCTGGTGCCCTGGCCGGTCCCGAGATTCCACACAGACACCGGATCGTCGACCTGGGTCAGCCGCGCCAGAGCGGCGAGGTGCCCGGCAGCGAGATCCTCGACGTGGATGTAGTCGCGCTCGCAGGTGCCGTCCGCCGTCGGGTAGTCGTCGCCGAAGACCGTCAGCTTCGCGCGCCGGCCCACCGCCACCTGAGCGATGAAGGGCATCAGGTTGTTGGGGATACCCTGCGGGTCCTCGCCGATCGTGCCGGACGGGTGCGCGCCGACCGGGTTGAAATAGCGCAGGATCGCGATCCGCAGGCTCGGGTCGGCGGCGGCCACGTCGGTGAGGATGTGTTCGCCCATCACCTTGGTGCGGCCATACGGGCTCGACGACTGCAGGGGCGCGTAGTCCTCGCGATAGGGCAGCGGCGCCTCCTCGCCGTAGACGGTCGCCGAGGAGGAGAAGACGAGCTTGCTGACGCCATGGCGCTTCATGGCGTGGAGCAGCGAGAAGGTCGTGCCGAGGTTGTTCTCGTAATACTCCAACGGGATCTGCGCGCTCTCGCCGACCGCCTTGAGCCCGGCGAAGTGGATGACCGCGTCGATCGGTTCGTCGGCGAAGAGCCGCTCGGTCTTGTCGCGATCGGTCAGGTCGAAGGCATGCACGGGCAGGTGCGCGCCGGTCAGCGCCTCCAGCCGCCCGATGACCGCCGGCTTGCTGTTGGCGAAGCTGTCGGCGATCACCACGTCGTGGCCGGCTGCAACGAGTTGGACGACAGTGTGGGAGCCGATATAGCCGGCGCCGCCGGAGACGAGAACACGCATGAGACAACCGTATGCCGATTCCCGCCCGCGGCGGCGCGTCGCCTCCTGCGCCCCTGCGCTTGCGACGGAGGGTCGCCGCGGGACCTTCAGGCGCGGATAACCTCGACGCCGTGGTCGCGGGTGATCGCGTCGGCGTCGGCCTGGGGGAGCCCCGTGTCGGTGACGAGCACATCGATGTCGGAGAGCACGGCATACCGGTGGACGGACTCGCGGCCGAACTTCGAGTGATCGGCCAGCAGCACCCGCAGGCGCGAGGAGCGGATGAGCGCCGCCTTCAGCTCGGCCTCGATCTCGTCCGGTGTGGCCAGCCCGTGCTCGCTGGAGATGGCGTTCGCGCCGAGGAAGGCGACGTCGGCGCGGACGCCCTCGAGAGCCCGCACCGCCCACGCGTCCGCCGTGCCCAGGGTGGCCGCACGCACCCGCCCCCCCAGAATGGTCACCCCGCCGAGGCGCGGGACCAGAGCCAGGGCAATCGGCAGCGAGTTGGTGAAGGCGACCAGGTTGGGAAGCGCGGGCAGCGACTCACCGAATGCGGCTGTTGTCGTGCCCGAATCCACCAGCACCGCACCACTTTCGGGGACGAACTGGAGCGCCGCGTCGGCGATCCGCGTCTTCTCCGGCCCGTATGCCGTGCGCCCACCCACCGGGACCTCGTGCGTCAGCGCTTCCACCGGCACGGCGCCCCCGTGCACCCGCCGCAGCAGACCCAGTCCCTGGAGGTGGACGAGGTCCTTGCGGACGGTCTCGTGGGTCACGCCGAGGGTGTCCGCGAGGGCGTTAGCGCCCACCTGACCCCGGCTGCGCAAGGTGTCGAGAATGATCTGATGGCGGGAGGCCGCGAGCTGGGGATCGCCCCCCATCTGCCGGCTCATGGGCGGATGAGGACCTTGATCTCGCCCCCGGCGGCAGAGGCATCGAAGGCTTCGCGCGCCTGGGTCAGGGGGTACTCCGCCGTGACGAAGTCGGCAGCCTTAACGGCGCCGGCCTGCAGCATCTCGATCGACTTGGCGTAGTCCTCGGGGACATAGGTGGCGCACCCCTGGATGCGAACCTGGTTGTCCTGCACCACGATCGTCGGGATCGTCACATCGGCCGCGGGGACGCCGACGATGGCCACGGTGCCGCCCTTGGTGGCCAACGTGATCGCGGCGCTGATGGTCGGCTGGATGGCGACGCAGTCGAAGACGACGTCGGCGCTCTCGCCGAGCGCCGCCCGCACCTGGTCGACGACATCGGGCGCGGTGGCGTCGACAGCCGCGTCCGCGCCGAGGCGCAGAGCGATCTCGCGCTTGGCGGGCAGGGGGTCGGTCATGACGACGCGGCGGGCGCCGTCATACCGGGCGACCGCGAGCATCAGCAGGCCGATGGTGCCGGAGCCCATGATGACGACGGCCTTGTCCGCGAGCGGACCGGCGATGCGGCCGGCGTGGACCGGCGTCGACAGCGGCTCGATCAGGGATGCGGTCGCGTAGTCGAGGTCGTCGGGGATGATGTGGAGCCGATCGGCCCGCACGACGAATTCGTCGGCCATACCGCCCTGCTCGAAGCCACAGCCGAAGAACTGGAGGTTCTCGCAGAGGTTCTCCTGCCCCTGGCGGCACTGCTTGCACGCCCAGCACGGGAGGGTCGGCTCGACGGTCACGCGCGTGCCGACGGCGACATTGCTGACTCCCTCGCCCACCTCGGTGACGACGCCGGTGACCTCGTGACCGGGGAAGTAGGGCATCGGGATCAGCGGGTGGCGGCCGTGCAGGGCGTGGGTGTCGGATCCACAGACGCCGATGGTGACGCTGCGGGCGCGGACCTGCCCGGCGCCGACCTCGGCGGGCGCCTCGGTGCGCAGTTCGAGGGCGCCGGGGGCGGTGACGATGATGCGGCGGATGTCGGTCATTTCGATGTGCTCCTTCAGGACGTCAGGACGGGAGGGTGGTGACAGTGATCCGGTCGCCACCGCGGGTGCCGGGGCGCGGGTCGACGGTGGTCGGGCAAAGGCAGGCGGACCGCCCCCACGCAAGGGCGCGGGCCATCCGGTCGCTGTGCGTGCCGGGGGCGGCGAGCCAGCCGGCGAGGAAAGCATCCCCGGCGCCGGCGGTGTTGACCGGGACGAGTTCCGGGCCGCTGCCGTGCAAGACGGTCGCGCCCTCGGTGTGCACGGCGCCGGCGCGGCCCATGCTGACCAAGAGTTCGACACCGTGTTGCGCCGCGAGCCGCCGCGCGGCATCGGCAGTGGCGGCGACGGTATCGGTGGCGAGGTCGGCGCCGATCAGCTCGGCCAGTTCGATCTCGTTGGGGGCCAACAGATTTGCGCGGTGCTGCAGGGCAGCCGTGAGCGCGGCGCCTGACACGTCGACTGCCGTCATGACCGTATGCCGTGCCGCCAGGTCGACGAATTCGCCCACCACTTCGGGGTCCATCGCGGGCGGGAGGGAGCCGGCGATGACCAACCAGGATTGCTCGCTGAGGTCGCGTCCCGCGAGGACGGCGTCGACCGCCGCGACCAGACGATCCACGTCGTCGCGATCCAGGGGCTCGCCCGGCCCGTTGACCTTGATCGTGCGGCCGGCCGGCAGCAGCATCGAGGTGTTGATCCGGGTCTCACCCGCGATGGGGACGCCGTGCGTCGGGACGCCATCCGCTGCCAGGAGCTCGGTCAGGTGGCGGCCCGTGGCGCCGCCCATCGGCAACACGGCGGCGGTGGCCGCGCCGGCCGCGTGGAGGTCGCGCGAGACGTTGACCCCCTTGCCGCTGGCCTCCACCGTCATGGTTCTCGCCCGGTGCACGTCGGCGTCCCCGAGCGCGGCCTCGGCAACGACATACGTCAGGTCGAGGCTGGGGTTGAGCGTCAGGGTGACGATCATCGCGAGCCGCCGGCGACGACGCCTGCCAGCCGGGCGGCGACGGCAGCGATCTCGTCGCGTGCGGGGCGGAGGTACGTGCGGGGATCGACGAGCGTCGCGTCGGCGTCGAGGACCTCGCGCACGGCGCCGGTGAAGGCGACATTGAGGATGGTCCCGATATTGATCTTCGTCATGCCGGCGGCGACGGCCGCGCGCAGCGTGTCGTCAGCGACGCCCGAAGACCCATGCAGGACAAGGGGAACGGGGAGCGCCTCGGCCAAGGCCGAGATCAGCGCCAGGTCAAGAGCGGCCGTGCGCTCCACCATCGCGTGCGAACTGCCGACGGCGACAGCGAGTGCGTCGACGCCCGTCGCCGCGACGAACTCGGCGGCCTCAGTGGGGTCGGTGCGGACACCCGGCTCGTGCGCGCCGTCCTTGCCGCCCACCTTGCCTAGCTCGGCCTCGACGAAGAGTCCCTGGGCGTGCCCCCAGTCCGCGGCAGCGCGCGTGGCCGCGACATTCTCGGCATAGTCCAGATGGGAGGCATCGAACATCACGCCGCTCAGGCCGGCCGACGCGCTCTGGTGGAGCAGGGCGACATCTTCGACATGGTCGAGGTGCACCGAGACGTGCACCCCAGCGGCCCGGGCGACCTCGAGGACGCCGGCCGCGATGGGGCGGAGCAGCCCGCCGCGGAACTTCACGGCGTTCTCGCTGATCTGCAGGATGACGTCGGCTCCGGCCTGTTCGGCGCCGGCGACGATGCCCTCGGCGTGCTCGAAGGTGATGACATTGAACGCGGCGACGCCACGGCCGGCGGCGCGGGCGCGGGTGACGAGGTCGGCGGTGGTGGCGAGCGGCATACGGGAAGCCTTTCTTCGGAGGGTCAGGCCGGCGCGGGGGCCGCGTCGAGGTCGGTATAGAGGCCGGCGGCGACGCCGGCGAAGAGGGCGGCGCCACGGCAGCCGGCCTCGGGGACGGTGGCGCGCCGGAAGTCGCCGAAGGCGTCAGTCTTGGCGGCCATGACCGCGCGCGAGTTGGTCCAGCCGCCGGCAACGACTAGGTCGGCGCGGGGGCCGCTCGCCGCGGTGAGGCGGTCGCTGAGCGCGGCGGCTTGGCCGGTCACGGCCCGGGTGGCAGCCCGCCAGACTTCCCCCGGGGTGGCGGCGGGGTTGATCTGCACATCACCCGCGCCGGGGCCGAGGGTGATCGCCGTGGGGACGTCGGCGGCGGCTGCGGCTGCGTCGTCGAGCGCGGCGAGCCCGTCCCGGTCCACGCCCAGCGCATGCTGGACGCGGCCGAGGATGAGGCCGCCCTGGGTAGCGCCGAGGAGGCACCAGCGGCCGGGGGCGGCATGGCGTCCGACGGTGATGCCCGCTGCGGCGAGGTCGGCGACGGTGCTGTCGAGGAGGTTCGGATGGCTGGTCCGCAGGATGGCCTCTGCCGTTCCGGCAGAGTCGAATTCGTCGCCCGGCCGGTGCGCCCCGAGGCCGACCGCGGCGGTTTGGTGGTCGTGGCCGGCGATGGTCAGGACGGCACCGGAAATCGCCGCCAGCGGACCAGCGCCCTGGGCGTGGCCGACGGGGACGCCGGCGTCGACGAGGTCGCCGAGGAGCGAGTCGGGCGCGCCCGACCAGGCCAGCGACTCGGCCCACGGCCGTCCGGTATGCAGGTCCAGCCAGCCGGTGCGAGACGCCAGCGAGAACTCGGTGACCGGGTCGCCGCCGAGCCCGCGAATAATCCACTCGGCGACGTTGTAGCGGCGGGTCGCGCGGGCCGTCTCGGGCAGATGAGCACGCATCCAGCGGTGCTTGGTTGCACTCCATTGGGTCCACAACGGCAATCCCGTGCGGCGCGAGAACTCCTCGCCGCTGAGGGTGGCGATCAGGCCGGCGAGTTCGGCGCTGTCGCGGGTGTCGTGCCAGGCGATGACAGGCGCGAGAGGCACGTCGGCCGAGTCGACCAGCACGCCCGACTCGGCCATGCTCGCGACGCCGATACCGAGGATGCGGGCGCCGGGCGCCTGGGCGAGGGCATCGGCCAAGGCGGCCTGAGCCGCGCCCGTGAGGGTCTCGGCAGTGGTCTCCTCGCCCTGGGCGGTGCGCGACCAGGTGGTCGGAGCGCGCCCCACGGCGACATCGCGGCCGTCCGGGGTCATCAGCAGCACCTTGACCGAGGTGGTCCCGGCATCGATGCCGGCGAGCAGGCCGTCGGGCAACTCATCTCCCAAGTTGTGAATGGTTGGGTTGCATTGGGAATGGTTGTACACGATGGCCTGGTGGGTTGTCAATGAATGAGCGATGGGTCGGTTCAGCCCCGTCGAAAGGCCGGTTCAGCCCCGTCGAGAGGCCGGTTCAGCCCCGTCGAGAGGCCGGTTCAGCCCCGTCGAGAGGCCGGTTCAGCCCCGTCGAGAGGCCGGTCAGGGCTGGTGGGACGCCCGCGCCGAGCGCGCCTGAGTGGGCTCAGTCCGCCGCGCGGCGGGCGCGATAGGCAGCGACGGCATTGCGGTTGCCGCACGTGGTCGAGCAATAGCGGCGCGAGCGGTTGCGGGACAGGTCCAGGACGATGCCGTCGCACTCGTCATCGGCGCAGGTCGTCAGCCGGCTGGTCTCGTCGGCACGGATCACGTCGATCATTGCCATCGCGGTCTCGACGAGCATCCGATGGGCAAGGGGGGCGAAGTCGTCGACGGCGTGGAGATGCCAGTCGATGGCGTCGTGGCGCACCAGGCGCGGGACGGATGAGTAGCGGCCGAGTGTCGAGTTGATCAAGGCGACGGTCGTCTCCGGATCCCCAAGAAGGAGGTCGCGCAACTCCCCGCGGATGGCTCGCACCTGGTGCAGTTCGGCGTCGCTGCGATCGTGTCGGCCGGTGTAGCCATAGCGATCGAAGATGCCGTCCAGGTCGTCGATGCTGGTCAGCGAGTCGGGCGCGGCAGCGCTGTTCACCAGCTCCACGGCGGATCTCAAACAGAGGTCCGTGTCATTGGCAAAAACCATGTTGACACCTTACGCGAAGCACTCTTACAGTCATGAGTCATGTCGTCCGTGACCCATGACGCGACCTATCCCAGTGCCACCGGCGGTGTCGTCGGGGCGGGCGCGATGGTGGCGCGGCAGGGGCCCGGTGCAGGGGTCGGGCTCCTGCTGGCCCTCGGCTCCGCCGTGGGGTTCAGCCTCTCGGGCCCCCTTGCGCGGGGCCTGCTCGACGCGGGCTGGAATCCTGCTGGAGTCGTCCTCGTCCGGATGGCGCTCGCCGCGAGCGTGCTCCTGCCCTTCGGCATCCGTGCCCTGCGCGGCGACTTCTCGGTGCTGCGCCGCACGTGGCGGGTGATCACGCTCTATGGCGTGCTGGCGGTGGCCGGTGCCCAGTTCTGCTATTTCTCGGCCGTTGCTCACATGGCCGTCGGCCCGGCACTCCTCATCGAATACACCGCGCCGGCAGCAGTCGTCGTCTGGCTGTGGCTTCGCCATGGCCAGCGTCCGGGCCTGATCACCCTCGCTGGCGCAGGCGTGGCCGCGCTGGGTCTGGTGCTCGTCCTCGACCTCCTCTCCGGCGGCAATCACGTCAGCATCGTCGGGGCCCTATGGTCCCTCGGCGCGATGGTCGGTGCAGCGACCTACTTCATCATCTCGGCGGACACCGACAACGGCTTGCCGCCCTTGGCCCTGGCCGCCGGCGGCCTGGTCGTGGGCTCCGCTGTCTTGGCCTTGCTCGTCGTCACCGGGCTGCTCCCTGCCGCCGCAAGCACCGCGACGACGACGTATGCCGGCCACACCGTCGTCTGGTGGGTCCCGCTCGCGGCGCTCGGCATCGTGACGGCGGCTGCGGCATACGTGCTGGGAATCGTGGGCACGCGCATCCTCGGCTCGCGACTGGCCTCCTTTGTCGCCTTGTCCGAAGTCGTCTCGGCCGTGCTCTTCGCGTGGCTGCTGCTCGGCGAGCTGCCCCGGCCGGTGCAGCTCGTGGGCGGCGCGCTCATCCTGCTCGGGGTCATCGGCGTCAAGCTCGGCGAGCGGCGCATCGAGGTCGGCCCGGACGCACGTCTCGACATCCCCTGACGGCTCGCCCCGGATCAGTTCTTGTGAAGCGATCCGAGTTGACGGACCGACGCCGGCGCCGTCACGGCACCGGCGATCAGTAGGGGGGCCACGAAGGTCCAGAGTTTCATGGACAGTGGGCCGCCCAACCGGACCTTCGAGCTGAGTGACAGGTTGATGAGGGAGAGGACCAACGCCGCGCCGGACCATCCCACCACCATCGCCCTGGTCTGGGCACTGCCACGGTTGGCATGCGATCGGCACGCGAACGCGAAGGTCGCCATCCCGAGGCAGATGACGAGTGCGAGAGCCGAGGCGGCCGATCTGTTGTAGCCCGTGAGCAGGCCGGCCAGCCTGGCCAAGGCAAGATAGCCAAAGGTCAGGCCTCCGAAAGTGACCATCCCTCTGGCCGGAAGCAGCCACCAATTCGCGCCGATCAGTGGAGGGTGCATGCGTGAGAGCACGGACGCATCGCTGAGGGCCACCAGGCCCATGGCCAGGGTGGCGAAGAACAGGCCCGCGGGCGACGACCCCGCGCGCATCAGACCGACCAGCAGAGCGATGCCCAACAGGATGCCGGCCGCCCAGTCCGCAGAACTGCGTTTCGCAGTCCGAATCATGAACCAACCGGGCAGCCCGATCCCATACACGGCAAAGAGCACGATGGTGGCGATCACATAGGCGTCCGCGCCGCGCCCGTAATCGACGATCGCCTGGATCACTGAGTACGCCGCCCGGAGCGCGGTCACACCGAGCAGCCCCAGGCCGATGCGCAGCCACCACTCGGCCCGATGCGTCGAATCGGGCAAGGTCGATTGGAGGATGAGGAGCACGCCGCAGGCCGCAAGGGCCAGCCCTGCGCCCGCCAGGTCGTCCTCGGTGAGTTCACGGATGGTGGTGAAAAGCACCAGCAAGGCCATTGGAGCGGCGGGAAACAGCAGCAGACCGCGCGATGGGCGAGACTGCGTGCTGGTGAGCCGACCCAGATGGTTGAGAACCGGCATTGCCAGCGCGGCCAGCGTCACGAGCACGCTCACCGGCCAGCCCGCCGTGTGCACGATCGACCACGACTGGAAGAACGAGCCCAGGAGTAGAAGGACACCGCAGCCCTCGCGCAAGAGCACGGTGTTCACTGCTCGCTTCGAGGCTTCCGGTGCTGAATTCTGCTGCGCGTATGAGGTCGCCCCAATCTCCCCCCGCCCATCCGCAGTTGGCACAGGCTGAGGTGCGGTGGGGCCGGCATTGGGCAAACCCGACCTGGCCTCCGTGATACCCGCCGGGCCGGCCTGCCTCGACGGCGAGAGGTTGGACATCGCCCCCGAGCCGCGTGTGTTGTCGCCGGCCGCGATGGCGGATGCCGGTGCCGGCGGTGGCGCGGCGGGAGCGTCGGGCCGGAGCGACCCGCAGCGCGGGCAGAACCGCTCGTTCTTCGCGAATCCGTGTCCGCACGTGCAAGCGCTCATTGCGTCATCCTCGCTATTGGTGGCGTCATGCCAAGGCGATCCGGATCAGGGTCATGTCGTCATTGACCAGCTGGCCCTGCTGGCGAGCTGCGGTCACCGCTTCGGTCACCTCGGGAGCGGAGCCGGAGAACAGGAGCGGCCAGATCGGCATACCGGACTCGTGGGCGCGCAGCGCCCACCTGGCGAGTTCGTCGGTGAGGGCCAGCCAGCGGTCCCCGGGTGCGGCGTGTCCGTGGGCGAAACGCAGAGTCGGCAAGGCCGTGCGCGAGGTCAGCGTGCTGGCGACCAGGGCCGGAGTCGAGGTGAAGGCCTCGCCGCTCTCGATGGGGAAGCCGGCAACGAGCACATACCCATCACCGCGCGGTCGCAGGTGGATGAGCACCGAATCGCCGACGGCCACGGCCCGCCATGCCGGAGCGGACACTCCCGCGTGGAACTCGACCGCCACCAGGGTGGCGAAGGCGCCGCGTCCGGCTGCCTCCACGTCCCACCAGCCGGCGTCACCCGAGCGTGCTCGCTGGAAGGTGTGGGCCTGGGACAGCAGCCACTCAGCGATGGCTTCAGGATCCACGGCGACACCACTCTCGACGAAGCCCGCGCAGAGAGTGCGTGCCCACTCCCCGGATCGGTAGGCCGAACTCGCGCCGTCGCTCACTGCGACCCGGCCGCGGTCGGGCGACACCGCAAAGGCGTCCTCGTTCTCTGCGTCGGTGTTGCCGGCTTTGGGCAGCGAGAGTGCCGAGGTCGTGATCGGCTGGCCGGCCAGTGCGCGATGGGCCCTATGTCCCGCGCGCACCGACGTCACCTCGGCCATGTCGGCCATGTCGGCACCGCTGGGCTGGGCCGGCAATGCTGCTGGGGCGGGGGATGCCTGCGCAACCGGCACCGTGGGCCTGGCGTCCACCGGCCCGCTGGTTGCCGGCCGAACAGGCCGGTTCGTTGGGCGACGACCCGCAGCTTGTTGGGGGCGGGAGAGCAAGGTGAGGGCGGATCCGACGAGCGACATGCCCAGGAGCACCGACCAGAATGCGCGCAGGTCGTCGTTCAGCAGGACAAGGGCAGCAAAGGTCGCCGCCCAAAGCGCTGCCATACCCACGACTACCGCTGGGGCGGGGGTTGGAGACCGGTTCACCATGCTGCTCTCCCGACACTGGTTCCGACATTCAAGAAGAGGGCGAGCGTGCGCAGGTCGGCGTTGTAGGCGAATCCGCGTGAGCCCGGCACGACGTCGAGCCCTTGCCCGCGGGCGGTATGCACCATGTCCGACGGGAGGGGTGAGGACATCTCGAGGAGGCGATGCGCGAGCCGGTCGGGCAGGGCAGTCCTGTCGGTGGGGAAGACGATCGGTCGAGTTGACCGATGGCGGCGCACTCGCGCTCGAAGGTCTCGAAGGGCATCGATCCGTCGGTCGAGCGGAAGATCTTGACGGCAACGGTGCGATTGAGCGCCACTTGGCGGCATTTGTAGACGACACCGAAGCCGCCCTGCCCCAGCAGGTCGGCGTCGTCATACCCGGGGATTCCGATGTCAGTCATGGCACAGGCAGGTGTACGCGGCCCGCGCCTGGAGCGGCAAGCCCACAAATTCGAGGACACAGGCGCCTGGCCTGACTCGTGCTAGCGGGGCACGTCATTGAGCTATCGAAACGGGCTCATCACAATCGGGGGTGTAGGGCTGGCCTGAAGCCGCCGGTCTCGAGCAGGCTGCGGGCGATGTAGTTGGTGAGGTTGCGGAACCCGAGGGCGGAGCCTC
>NZ_BAAAPN010000095.1:0-14391 GCF_039531165.1 Nostocoides vanveenii
ACGTCGTGTCGGGCAGATCCCATGACCGTCAGCGGGCAGAACTCATGACCGCCGGCGGGCAGCTTCATGGCCGTCTCCGGGCAGTTTCTCGTGTCCGTCGACACAGACCGAAGGCGCACACGCCAGGGACGACGCAGTCTGAGTGAGGTCGGTCGTGTATCTTCCATGAGAACGTGACGATGTTGGATGCCGTTCCACCGCGCCCGCGCTGGGCTGCGGCAGGGCCAAGGGCATGATGATGAGGCGCACCTTGCCATGGCATGGGTTGGAGATCTGCAGGTGGAGAGTCAAATCGCCGTCTTCTTGGGCTAGCAACGACAGGATCCTCCTCACGCTGTACCTGCTCGGCACGCTGTGGTTCGTCGGGGTGACGTCTCTGGGCCCGCATCGCGCATGGGCGACGCTTGCGCTTCCCGCCTACGCTGTTGGAGTGATCCTTTCCGTTCCGGCTGGGTCACGGAGGTTCGCGCCTCTGGTCGCGGCCGTCGGTTCGGTCCTGATTCCGCTGACATGGTTGATCCTTACTCAGGAGTCTCAACCGGAAGTCGCTGCCGTCGCAGACGGCGCGCGGGACTGGCTCACGGCGCGGACTCCCTATCTAGAGGATCCGCAGGATCTCAGTCAGTTCAGACCATATTTCCCCCTCACTTTTCTCTTCGGGATGCCATCGAGCGTCTTCGGATTAGGGGGCGTAGGTGACCCACGCATCTGGCTCGACCTCACTTTGGTAGGCTGGCTGTGGCCGCTTTATAGAGGCGCGGGAAGCGATGGACGCGTCAAGGCGGCCACTCTTCGCTCGACTTGGTTGTTGCTCAGTTGCCCGCTAGTCGCGCTCGAACTCAGCGTCAGTTCTATCGATGTGCCCACGATCGGACTAATCGCCCTTGCTGCTTACGCCTACGGTCGTGGACATCCATCCGCGGCCGTGGCGTTGGCCTGTGTGTCCACTCTGATCAAGCCGACCGCGATCGTGGTTGTACTCCTGATCTCCCTGGTCTCGCTGCGCGTAGGCGGACGACGGGTTGGCCGACGGATTGGACTCGCGATGCTCGCGATGGGGGCAAGCGGAATCGCGCTCGTCATGTTGTCCGGACTTGATCGCTTTCTTGTGAACGCCATCTTGTTCCCCGCGGATCTGGCAACCGTCCCAACGCCGGCCAAGAGCCCGTTCCCGGGCGTACTGATTGCAGCGCACCTGCCGCACGGGCACACCATCGCCATCGGGGTGACTGCGGCATACGTGGCTGCGTGCCTCGTCTTCGGCTTTCGGAGGGTAGACCCCTCGGCGCGGGGGATCCTGCAGGCGGGAGCGGTGGCACTCGTCGGCATCTACCTATTGGCTCCCGCTAGTAGGGCTGGCTACCTGATCGTCCCTCTGCTGCTCTGGTGGCTCGCCCGCAATTGCGGTGAACGACCTGTCGCGTGCCCTCGGGGTTCGTCCCGCGCAACGTCGCCATGATTAACGCTATGCGTGGCGCGGGCGGTTAGCGCGTCCCTTCGCGAGGACGACCGTTGGGTCGATCAACGCCCTGCCGGGGCCGCGGCCCCTAGATGCTCTAGGAAAGCGTCCCGCGAGGCCTGGCAGCAGAGGCGAGTTTGTAAACGTTCGACGCAAGCAATGGCGTGGATAGATTCTCTAGCCTTCGTCAATCTGAACTTTCAATGAGACGTCCCACTTTGATACCGAGATGTCGCAAGAGGCTGTTCGTCCGGATTTGATATTGACCCGGCCAGAGGCATCTCCTTTAGAGTAGGAGAAGATCAGATCATGCGGCCCGGGAGGCAACTCCAACGTTATCTCCTTCCCCGGTGAGAGCCTTCCGCGGGTTGTTCCATCAATCACAACTGAGACCGGAAGAATGGATCCCATCAGCTGCTTTTGACGAGTGATCCGAAGCCGACCGCTTCCGGCTGGACCATCTACACCGCATCTTGGGCAGGTGACGGCCGCGTCCGAGACCTCGTTGCCGCACTCCCGACATCTGACAAGTGCCACAGGTGCTCCAATGCTCGCGCTGGCTAAGTGCCTATGCGACTGTATTGCAATGCGCTAGAGGCCGCAGGCGGTTCGTGAACCTCGGCTAGTGCGGAACCAAACCCTCTGCTTTGCAACCGTATCCGTGTCCAGCCAGCACTGGTCGGCGCCGACCATCCCCGACCGGCCGTGGGGAATCCGCGGGGACGGGAACCACGAGCCCGGGATCACCGCAGGTCAGGCCCTGGTTCGCGGGCATGCTTGAAAACCGTTGGGCGGTACCCAATCCTGCCCCGGGGGTTCGAATCCCTCGCCCTCCGCTCACCTGCGATATCACCGGGTACCTGCAGCTCAGGCCCCGATTGTGGTGGCGCGGACCGCAACTTCTGGATCCGTGTGGTGTCCAGCCGTCGGCGACCGTCTCTCGTACTTTGTGGCTGTCCGCGGGGAATCCACGGGGAAACTCAGCTACGGCTTGCGTCCGAATTATGCCCTTCTAGGCATTATCGGCCAGAGGCTGCTCTCCGCGTGCGTCGGTCCTCCGCCGGTACGTCCCGGCAGAGCTCCGCGAGGTCGCAGTTCGAGCACTTCTCCTCCCAAACCGGGAGACGAGGGAGATCGTTGTCGCGAAGCGCCTCGCCAGCCGCCTTGATCCGACCACGGACGGCCAGGAGTAGCGGGTCCTCAACAAGCTCGCGGACGGTCTTGCCTTGTTCGTCGAGGTTGAGAACCTCGATGAGATCAGCCCGCTCGCCGGTGAGCTCTTGGTATCCGACCGCGTAGACATGGAGCTGGTCGCGCGTAACGTCCTCATCCTGGGCTCGTGCCGTGGACTTGAAGTCGACAATCGCCACCTCGTCACTGTCGAGACGTCGGACGAGGTCGATGCGCCCGTCGACCGTGATCCCTGGGGCGACGTGAACCTGGATCTGCTTCTCGCTGTGGACCGTTCGCTCGAGATCAGCGGCGTGCTCCGTCAGGTAGCGCTCCACTGACTTGATGGCAGCGGTACGCAACGTCGTCTTCAGCGCCGGGTAAGCATACGGAGCGTGGAGGTGTCGATCGACGAGATCTTCGGCCGCGCTGGCCCCGAGGATGTCCCCTTCGAGGGCACGCTTGTGCGCCTCAGCCAACGCGTCGTGGAGCCCCTTACCGTAGCCCAGCGCCTCGTGAAGCGGCGGGTTGAAGCCGTAGAGGAAGCGCAGCTTGAACTGATACGGGCATTCAAACAAGTACTTCAGTTCGGAGAAGGAAAGGGTGACGTTAGGCAGCTCCTGCTTGGGATGCGGCTCGAGCGTGGCCGCCGGAGCATCCGGGTCACGTGTGAGGAACCAAGCCTGCCGCGCACAGTGATCGAAGAACTGCGACCGCCTGCCGTAAAGCCGATTGCCCGGCACTGGCGAGTAAGACAGGAACAGGAACTTTTGTGCGCGTGTCACTGCGACGTAGAAGAGGCGGGTCTCATCCTCGACGGTTCCTCGGTAGCGGTCGGGACTCGAAACCGCGGTCTCAGGAATGACGTGGAAGAGGCCAAGGCCACCCTGCCGCTTCGCGGGGAAGCGGTTGTTGCGGAGGCAGGGGAGGAACACGGCCGGCCACTGCATGCCCTTAGCTTGGTGGACCGTCGAGATGACGACCGCATCGGGCGCGGCGTAGCCGACGTCTGCATCCGCGTCGGCATAGTAGTCCGGGGCCTGGTGCGCAAGCCAGTCGGCGAACGACCGGTATTTCTGTGCCGGATCGGTGTTGAAGTAGATCGCTTCAAAGTCCGAGATCGCTTGACTGAATTTGCCGAGTTGATAGAAGACCAGCTCAGCCCGCGCAGGATCACCAGGCACAGTGTCCTCGCGGAGCGTTAGTGCCTCGAGGAACTCGAGGTACAGGCGCTGGATGTTGTAGACGCCCCACCTCTCGCCGCGATCGAAGTCTCGACCCTCGTCCAACACCCGCATCGCGGTCGCCCAGTTTCCGCCGGCTGGCAAAAGCAAGGCGTCTTCGAAGAGTGTGCGCAACGCCACTGCGTCAACCTCTCCCACGATGTAGCGAAAGACTCCAACGACGGCCTGGATCTCGGGACTGTCGAACAACCGGTTGAGGCCCTTGATCACGAACGGAATGGCCCGACGACGCATCTCGTCGACCAAGGGTCCGGCGTCACCAGCAACAGAGCGGAAGAGCACCGCGCAGTCCGACCACGACAGACCGCGTCGGTCCTTGCTTGACCCATCGGCGAACGCAATCCCACGCATAGCCTGGAGACGGTCGCAGATCCACGATGCCTCCCCATCTGGATCAGCGAAATCGAGGGCAAGCAGGTCACCGCGATCGAACTTCTGAGGCCCTGAAGCAACCATCGCCTTGGAGAGCCTCGCGCCGGCAGGGATGAGCTCCGCGACCGACCTGCCAACTTCCACTACGCCTTCGCTCGAGCGGAAGTTGTCGTCGAGCGTGACTTGTCGGACGCCGGAGTAGCGATCCTCAAAGGTCAGGATGTTACTGACCTCGCTGCCCCGCCATTGGTAGATCGTCTGGTCGTCATCTCCGACGACGCAGAGATTGGCGCCAAACTGCACCAAGCCGCGAATCAGTCGTTCCTGCAGTGGGTTGACATCCTGGTACTCATCCACGACGACGTAGCGAATCTCGTCTCGGATATGGCGCTGTACGAGGCCAGCCTGAGAGTCCTCGTTTGGATCCCGCTCGAGGAGTTGGACTGCGAGGTTGATCATCTCTGTAAAGTCGAAGTATGCGTTGCCGTAGAGCAATTTCATGTAGTCCCAATGGGACTTGAGCACGCCGTCCGGTACCTGTTCCTCGTCAATGGTGTCCTCGCGAAGGACGCTCGCGGCTTGCATGTAGAGCTTCGAGTGAATGAAGCGCCGCAAGCGAGGGGTGCCGGGGGAGAGCGTCGGACACTCCGTCAGCCCCGACTTCCTGCTGTTCCTATCTATGAACAGGCGCGTCGTTATGTCCGTCAACACCGAGAACTTGAAAGTCTCCGGCACGAGACGCTGGACCATATCCAGCGCGTATCCGTGCATGGTGCCAACGTACATTTCCGCGATTCCCTGGGTGCTGACGCTCTCGGCCTCAAGGACGGTATGGATGCGCTCCTTGAGCTCTGCCGCGGCCTTCTCAGTGAAGGTGAACGCAATGACGTGGCGCGGCTCGGTGCCCGCCTGCTTGAGGATCTCGGCGACGCGTTGCGAGATCACTTGGGTCTTGCCGGATCCTGCGCACGCAATGATCTGGAGCGGTTCGTCTAGGCAGGCGATGGCTGCTGTCTGCGCCCCGGTATAAGCAGTCATGACGTCCCTGAGGTCTTGGCATGCGCCTTGGCTGCCGCTGAGGACTTCTCGATCTTCGCGACTCGAGCGTTGATCTCCTCGGCGAGCCAGACGAGAGGTTTTGCATGTTCGGCCTTCAGCACACCTGGCAGGATGCCCAGTGCCTCAAGCTTGCCCGTGGAGCTGAGCTGGAAGTGCCACTTGCCGTCGCACTTCTGCTTCGAGTCGATCACCAATAGCTCGCCGACGCTCTCGATGACGTCTTCCCAAAGTAGCGACGGGACAAGGTCTTCGATCTCAGCGTCATGTCCCTTCGGGCACTTGTCCGGCCAAGAGGCCAGGGAAACGAGATCCTTGTTCTTCGCCCATCCGAAGTCTTCGAGCTTCGAGATGGCCGCTCGGCCTTGGTCGTCATGGTCGAGGATCGCGACCACAGGTTTGTCCGTTGCAGAGCGCGCAAGAATTGCCTGAAAGACGACCTTCTTGGCCCCGTTGGCGCTAATGATGTGGATGCCGTCCAGCAATTCGGCGCACCCAGCCGCTTGACACGCGATGCGGAGAAACTCGCCATCGGTGTATCCCTCGGTGATCACAACTGCTCGCGTGCCGGCCGGTATCGATAGCGCGCGCTCGAGCACCCCGGCCATGCCGGCGTCACGATAGAGCGATCCGATCAACTCCGCGCGACTCTCATCTCCCGCACAGCATGCAGCCCTACTAGTTGCGCCATCAGATCGCTTACGAAGCTCGGTGATCGACGCGTCGGCGCGCCTGGACAACACGTACGGCGAGTGGGTGGTTACCAACAGGGAGACGTCAGGTCGCGTAGCCAGTTCCTCCAACTGTTCCATGATCACCTCCTGTGCGGCAGGATGAAGGAACGCCTCCGGCTCTTCGACCGCCAGCACCAACGAGCGTCTGCTTTGCTCAGCCAGGTACTGGAGCATGGAGACGAGGACGGCCCCACGCACTCCGGTGCCTTTATCGATGAGCCGCGTCGTCACGAGGTCGCCCAGCTGAACGTCAACCGAGGAGAGAGTCTCCGCGACCGAGGGCAACTCCGGCACCAGCGTGGCGGCTGCGATCTCTGGGAACATGGCGCCGACCCGAGCTTCAATCTGAGCGCGGAGCGGTTCCAGCAGCTCGGCCTGCAGCGCCGCCAGATACTGCGAGCGAGCCTGCTCAGCGTTGCCGAGCTCCTCCCCGAGATGGTCGGCGATAACGAGTTGCAGGATCTGCCGGAACTTTCCCTGCAATAGCGACTCAAGATCCTCTCCACTGTGCACGACGGCTGAACGAACCACCGAGCGGAACTGCGCCTCGAGTTTCACATGCTTCGGACTGTCGGCGGGCAGGGACGCGGCACCGTAGCCCTTCGCTTGGAACGTCGTCTGGCGGCCACCCTGACCAGTAAACGACGTGACCATGCGGACCTCGCGATCCGCTGCATACGTCTGGATCTTCCCTGTCGTCGCGCCCTTCCGTGCCTTGCGAACGGCGCGCTCGTACTCATCGGCACGCCGCAACAGCGTGACCTCTGGGCCCGTCTTCCCGACGTCGAAGGTCAAGGTGATCCGGCTAGTCGGCGGCGCGCCCATCGCCCCGGTTCGTGCCGGACGGTCCCGCTCCGGCACATAGCTGGCGTCGGAGTCCAGCGCCAACTCGAGTGCGCGGACGAGATTGGACTTCCCGCAGTTGTTCGGTCCGACGAAGTAGTTAACGCCCGACGACACCTCGAACTCGTGCTCACCGGAGAAGCTGCGAAAGTCCTTGACCCGGATGTGAGTGAGTTTCATACCTCGAAGACCTTCATTACCTCGTCGCCGTAATCGTTGATAACCTTGACCGCGATCTTGTTCCCTTCAGACGGAGCCGCGAAAGGTCGTGAGACGGTCTGGTACGTCGACTCCCAGGCGCCCGGGTCGACGTCAGCCTTCAACGCGGTCTTCAGCCGCTTGTAAGGGTCGTTACCGCCGGTGAAGTAGCAGTGGCGTACGAAGAAGGACTCCCCGTTGTAGTCCGTGTCAATCATCCACAACGCGATCTGGCTGGTGTCGTTGCTGCGGACCTCGCCAGTCGTCGGGTCGTAAATGTCGACGCCCTTAAGGTCGACCACGTACCCATCGCCCGTCTTCGAGATCTCGATGTCAGGCTCGCCGAACACGGTGAACAAGTTGCCGGCCCCGGTCTTCTTGAGCTCTTCCCCCATCAGTAGGTCGGCGTTCATTCGGACCATGAGCACCGGAAGCTTGCCTAGTAAGCGCGCGCCTTCGACGTGGGCGAAGCCCTCGTCGGTCGCCTCGACGGTCACGCCGTCGGTCTCCGTAACGTTGGTGACGTTGGGGTCGAAGGCGAAACCGAGGATGCACAGCAAGTCGACGTTGTCGGCCTGGATGGCCTCCTTGGCTGCGTTCTTGACGTACGACGCACTCACTGTTCCGTACTGCGGGCCCACAGCAATGCCGACCCGCGATGGCTTGGTGTGGTCGCCCGCCGGAATCTGCTCGCCGACGGCCTGAACGTACGAGCCCGCGTACGTCTCGAACGCGGCGAACTTGATTCGCTCTGCCTTAGTGCCGTTCTGGATTCCGGCCTTCGAGAGGTTGTCCAGGATTGACTGCTCGAAGTTGGGTGAATCGGCGTCCTTTGCGGCCTCTGTCTCTGACATGGGCTCCTCCCAGTCCTTGAATGACAGTGCGCGGTGGGGACTGAGAGACTCGACGGTGAATGGCCCGGCGACTCGGACCTTTTTCGGGTCCGCAAAGGGTCGGTCGTACAGCAGCTCGAAGTCAGAGTGTCGCTTGATTGCCGCGTCGATCTGCTCTCGAGACATCGCTTCCTTGATGTCGGGATTATTGGCGATCGACTTGAGCGTAATGTGCAATGCTCGTTCGTAGATGAACCCAGCTCTGATGTCGCCCGTGAAGCTGCGACTGTGATGCGTGAGGGCCGTTAACGACTGCTCCTTCATGTATCCCTCGGCGGAGTCCGCTAGCAGATACCAGGGGTAGCGAGCGCCCATAACACGTTGACGAGCTAGGGCGAGCGCCACACGGGACGTGTCAACCGTGATCCACCGCCGTCCCCATTGCTCGGCGACGTACGCGGTTGTCCCACTGCCGCAAGTCGGGTCGACCACAAGGTCACCCGGGTCCGTGGATAGCAGGATGCACCGCTCAACGACCTTGCTGTTCGTTTGCACGACGTAGAACTTGTCGTCGGTGAAGTTTCCAGTGCCCGTGTCGGTCCAGAAATTCGTTCGCGCCTGAAACGGAAAGTCTTCTGCGTATCGGCGATAGCGGATGCTGTTGCTTGCAACGTGGATCCGCCGCGACCATGCCAAGCGATTCATCCCGTCGGGATAGTTCGCCTTCCAGTGTGAGGTCTTACCGGGCCTGTAAACCTTTCCCTCGTGCTCGAAGGCCTGATCCTGATCCGACGCACCTTGAGACTGAAGGTCCCCCGGCGAGTAGACGCGCGCCCCCTCAGGGAGGTCTTCGACTGCTTCGCCGCTCCGTAGACCTCTGGAGCTACCATTTGGCAGCTCCACCCAGCGATAGGTCTTGCGCTCGTCGGCGTTCTGCCAGAGAGGACGCGACTTCAGTGAGGCCAGCTCCTTGGCGTACCAAAGCAGGTAGTCGCCATTGCGCCCCAGGGACAGCGCCTGGGTGAAGCCACTGGTGGTCACAAAACTGATCTGCGAGGCGAAGTTCGCCGCACCAAACACTTCGTCCATGACGGCGCGCACGAGGTGCACGTTGTCGTCGCCGATTTGGACGAAGCAGGATCCGGACTCGGTCAGCAGCTCGCGAGCAGCCGTCAGCCGATCACGTAAGTACGAGAGATAGGAACTGATCCCGAGCTCCCAAGTGTCGCGAAACGCCTTGATCTGCTCGGCTTCGCGGACAGCGTCGTCCATCTTGCCGTCTTTGACGTCACGATTCCGTGCCGAAACCTGCCAGTTGGACCCGAACTTGATGCCGTACGGCGGGTCAACGTAGACCATCTGCACCTTGCCGCGGAGTTTCTCCCGCTCAGCAAGTGAAGCCAGCACCTGGAGGCTGTCGCCAAGGATCATCCGGTTCGACCAGTTGGCGTCGTGCTTGTAGTACTCGATCTGCTGGAGATCATCGAGGCCGTCGAACGATTCGAAGAGAGTGAGCTCAGGCTCGTCTTCGGGACGTTCAGCTGTGCGACGGAGGTTCTCGATCAGCACACGAGGATCGATCTTCTCCTGGATGTAGATCGGCGGAGCGTCGGTGACCAGGTCATTGTCGTATCCGTCGACCTCTTCCGCCGCCGGGTACTTGCCGCGCCACACCAGCTGCGGGTCGAGCGACTCGTCCCGGGCATAGCGGATCTGACGGATCTCCTCAAGGCTCGCGCCGCCGAATTGCTCCGCAATCTCTGCTGTCGGGTTGTTGACCCGCTTCTCGTCGTGGGTGATCGAGCTGACGGGGGTGGGGCCCTTGGAGGTACTACGCGCCACGAGCGCTCCTATCGCTGCCAGTGTCGTTGAAGTCGAGAAGGTCCGGGTCGCCGATGATCGGGTCGTCACCATAAAGGGCCTGGATCGCTTCGGCGATCCGGACCTTGAAGCTACTGGGGTCAGTCATCTCGATATAGCCCCAGCGCCCGAAGCCACCGTGGTTGTTGACCGCGACGCACCACGAGTCGCGGGCCGTTGTCGCCTTCTGCTGGGTCGGCCCTGGGCTCTTCTGGCTTCCGGAGACCTCGATGATTAGCGTCCGTTCGACGTCGGATTCGTCGCGCTTGATCAAGCGCACGAGGAAGTCGGGGATGTATGAATGGCTGCGCCCCTTGTGCACGTACGGGATGGTGAAGCCCAAGTGGTCGTTCTTGACGTAGGCATGGACATCCCTGTTGAGCTCAAGCTCGCTGGCCAGGAGCTGCTCCCAGGTGTTGCCGTCCTTGCCGTCCAGCGTGACGTGCGAGACCTCGGACTTCTCGGCAGTGACGACGCGCTTACGCGTCACAAAGTCGACGTCGCCTGTCGAGCCTGCTGGATCGAACCGATTGATCATCGGGCGAAGTCGCTCTCGTCGGTTGCCCACATGCCTGGAGATGGCATTCCAGACCTGTTCAGCCGCGAGGACACGCGCCTCCGTGATGGTCATCAGGTATCCCAGGCTGTAGTCCCCCTTGAGCACGACCTTTTGCTCGATCCAGTCCTTGCAGATCCTCACGAGCTCCGGGAAGAGCCAGGGACGCCTGTCGCCGGCCGCCGTGAACTGCTCGTCGAGAATTCGCTTGGCCAGGGCGAACGCCACCTGTTGCGGGCGGTACGCAGTGGGGTCCCCCTCCTCAAGCTCGCGCCTGCCGACTACCCCTCCCATCTCGACCCAGGTCGGAACAGTGTTCGGACCGATCTCGAAGGCAGGCGCGTCGTCCAGATCGAGCCAGATGTCCTCGTCGGGAAGCTCCACGCGGTAGCCGTCGAGCTTCGGGAATGTGATGCGTAGGTGCTCTCGGTCTTCGAGCGCTCGAACCTCGATCGATGGCTTCGGCGGCGCCGGGTCGACGATGGGCTTGTCGCTGGAGATGAATTGGAATGGGATGCCGTACACGTTCGCGTACTCCGGCTCGAAGAGCCCGTCCTCGTTCGTCGCGTAGTTCCTGCGCCGCAGGCCGCGGCCAACAACCTGCTCGCAGAGCAACTGGCTACCGAAGGCACGAACACCAAGGACGTGGGTGACCGTGTTGGCGTCCCACCCCTCGGTGAGCATAGAGACGCTCACGACGCAGCGGACGTCGGCGCCGAGCTTCCCTCGCTTTCCGACCGTGTTCATGACCTCACGCAGCAGGTCCTGGTCGGTGAGTTTCTCCGTGTCAGCACCAGGGTTCCTACGGCGGTACTCGTCCTTGAACTTGGCAATCTCCAGCCCCGCTGCCTTCTTGAAGTCATCCTGTAGCGCCTCACCAGACTCGAGCTGGGCCGAGTCGACCAGGATGCTGTATGGCCGAGCGAGAGGCTGACCGTCGACGACATTATTGAACAGTGTGAGATTGCCGGGCCTATGAGCAATCACCTGGCCGTCCTCTATGATCGCTTCACCCCCGATCCAGTCGTAGACGAGCTTGCTGACGACGGTGTTCGGACAGACAACAATGAACACGGGCGGCGTCTCGCCGTGTGGCTTGAGGACCTTCTCCCAATGGTCGTACGCCTTCTCATAGCTGCGGTAGAGACTGCGCAAGGCGCCCTCAAGCTCCTTGGGTGGGAGCCAGTCCTTGACCGTGGCCTTCGCTGCACGCTTGGGCAGCAGCTGGCCGACATAGTCCCAGAGCCGTAGGTAGGTGACGAGGTCCGCATCCGCGTTGTCGTCGACGGGGGTCCTCGGGACCTTGACGATGCCGGACTCGATCGCGTCCATCAGCGAGAAATCGCTGACGGTCCACGGGAAGATGTATCCCTCGTTGTAGCCGCTGCCCGAGAGGTAGAATGGGGTCGCAGAAAGGTCCCAGATCTGCTTGATCCCGGTGTGCTTTGCCACGGCCTGGAGACCGGAGAACCAGACTCCCGCTTGCTCGTTCTCCTGTTCCTGCTCCTTGTCTCGCTTCTCCCCGGTCTGGATGGGCCGAGCTAAATAGCAGTGGTGTGCCTCGTCGTTGAGGACCATGATCTGCTGCCTGTCTGCCCCCAAGTCACGCAGGACCCGACTAGCCATCGCCTGCGGCGTCTCCTTGAACGGGTCGCCCTGGTGATCTCCCCTGAGCAGCAGTCGTGTGTTCTTGGCGACGCCCTTGATCTCCTTGGCGTCCTTGAGTAGGAAGGAGTGGTAGTTCGTGATCACGATCCGTGCGCTGACGAGGCCCCCCTTAAGGTCGGCCGGCACCAGGTCCCGCATTTCGTAGTAGTTCTCGACGTCTTCAGGAAAGAGGACCCGGAGTCGGTCGCGAATGGTGATGCCCGGCGCCACGATAAGAAATCTGTTGGTGAACCGCGCGTCGCGTGAGGCGTACTGCTTGTTGAGTGTCTGCCAGGCGATCAGCATCGCCATAACGACGGTCTTTCCGGAGCCGGTCGCCATCTTGAGAGCAGCCCTCGGGAGGCCGCCGTTGTGCGCCGCGTTCTCCGGCTCAAACCGTTTGCGCCAGTCGGCGTAAGGCGCATGCCGCCCGGCGACCTCGGTGAGGAAGATGGCCGACTCAGCTGCTTCTCGCTGCGCGAAGATGACGCGGTTCTCTCGTGTCGGGTCCGCCCAGTGTTGGAGGAGCTTTCGCGAGATGGGGGTGACGCCAAGGTACTGCCCGTCGCGCCGCCACCGCTCGACGTCGCGACGAATGTCATTGATCAAGCTGTTCTTCTCGCGGCGTTCATGCGTGGCGTCGAAGTCGAAGGCCTCCTGCTCGGATCCGTCGCCCCCCTTCTTCCCCTTCTTGCTAACCGCGATCGGGATGAGAGACTCGCTCGGCCGGCGGCCATCCTTCACCTCGCCGGTCGGCCCTTGCGGACTGATCACGTAGTGCCGATCTGGCGGCTCGTAGGGCGAGTTGAGGATGGGGTTGTCGATCGTCCCCGTCATGCGTGCACCGTCTCTTGCTCCCACGTTGGCAAGCCTAGTCCGGGTCGGGGCTGTGGCTTTGACCGGAGTTTCTGGCCCGACACGTCGGCTGGGCCAGTGGGAAAGTTGGGTCGTTGTGACCGAGTTGAACAGGACTCTGCCGGGCGCGGGCCCATCGGACAAGCCTGCAAAGACGACGGCGGCCAGGGCTGGGCGGCGGAGCGGGCCGCGGTCCGTGAGCTGGCCCGGGCCCAGTTGGGCCAGATAGGCGTTGCCCGGTCATTTCGATCTTGGTGATGAGATCGTGGAGGTCGTTGGGTAGCGGGTGTGCGACGGTGTGGGCGCCGGCTTAGATCTCGATGGTGCGGCAGCGTCGGACGGTCCGGACGCACTTCTTGATCGACCAGCCGGTCTGAGTTTCGATCCAATGGTTGATGGCAAGGCGGCGAGCACAGTCGCCCGGTTAGCACCACGTCGATGAGCTCGTCGTGCACGCAGCCCTCCCCGTTGTCTTCGCCCCACCGTCACGGTCACCGTAACGGATCGCGTGGTCACGATCCGTTGATTGGCCGGAGAGATCGGTGCGCCTTGATACAAGGAGTCGAATCAGCTCGATCTCCATTGCAGTGAGACACGATGGGATGATGGGGCTATGACCTCAGAGGGCTCTTCGTACTTGAGGTGGGGGCATCGTGGTGATCATGGTTTCTCGGGGTTGAGTCCGCCGCCGATCAGGAGCATGCGCAGGCGGTAGTTGTCGCGGTTGCGGAAGCCGCGGGCGATGCGGCGGTGGAGTTCGATCAGTCCGTTGATGGCTTCGGCGCCGCCGTTGTTGGCGCCGGCGGTGGTGAAGTAGGCCAGGAACGCGTTCTTCCACCGTCGTAGGGTTCGGCCGAGGCGGGCGATCTCGGGGATCGGGCAGGACGGGAACGACGCGATGATCTTCTCCGCGATCGTCCGGCCAGCGATGGGGGTGTCCTGGTGGTAGACCGACCGCAACTGTTGGGCGGCCTGCCAGGCGATGTGGACCTCGTCGTGGCGTTCGTCGGCGGCGATCGCGGTGGCCAGACGCTGGGTCTGCTTGTCGGGCAGGCGTTCTGCGGCGCAGCGCAGGATGGTCCGGATGCCGTAGAGCGGGTCGTTCTTGCGGCCGCGGTGGCCGTGGATGGTCTGCTGGACCCGGCGGCGGACTTCGTCGGCGGCTTCGCTGCCCAACTTCACCACATGGAACGCGTCGAGCACGGCGGTGGCGTCGGCGAGGTGGTCATCGATGGCGTTCTTGTAGCCGCCGAAGGCGTCCAGGGTGGCCACGCCGACCCGGGCGCAGAACGCCGGTCCGCGGGCCGACAGCCAGTCCCCGTAGACGGCCCCGGAGCGTCCGGGGACCAGGTCCAGCAGCCGTGCCCTGGTCCGCAGCCGACCCTCGCGGTCGGGGTGGCGGGTCAGATCGACCATCCCGGTGAGCTCCTTCGGGCCCCGCTTGACCGGCGAAACATGGTGCCAGTTGGGTCGGCCCGAGGCGCGGTGGCGGCATTGCTGCCGCTCCGTTTCCCCGGGCCGCCCGCCGAACCCGGCGTGCGACTCTCGCCGCACCGGGCTCTCC
>NZ_BAAAPN010000096.1:0-17669 GCF_039531165.1 Nostocoides vanveenii
GCCGAGCAGGCGGCCCCTGCTCGGTAACCCACGAGTGTTTGTGAGTGAGGCCCCGGCCCGCAACCGACTCAACCATCCTGAGCGGTCACTCCATACGGTCTAAGTCACCTCACCCGTTCGACGGTTCGCACCATGCCGTGAGGGGGCGGGGCGGGTTGGGCCTCAGCTTTGTCCACAGCCGCCGACCGCGGTGCCCGTGATCCACAGGGTTTTCGCGGGTCGTGGCGAGTAGCTCGGCGGCTTGCCAGGCTGGCATCGAACCTTCGCGACCGCGCGAGGGGCGAGGCCCGAAGGGGGCAGGGATGAACGAGAACTATGTGACCGTCAGTGGGCGCCTGTGCGCCGACCCCGAGGAGCGCGTCAGCCGCTCGGGAGCGCTGTTCACGACCTTCCGGGTGGCGTCGACCGTCCGGCTGCGGCGCAGCGACGGGGCGTGGGAGGACCGGGAGACGGCCTTCTTCAATGTCATTGCCTGGCGCTATTTGGGCCGCAATGCCAAGGATTCGCTGGCCAAGGGGCACCCGGTCGTCGTCCACGGCAAGCTGCTGGTCAAGCTCTTCGACCGCACCGACGGAAATGGCAAGAACACCAGCGTCGAGATCGAGGCCACGTCGATCGGGCACGACCTGACCTACGGCTACACCGAGTACACCAAGGGCATGAAGCTGCGCCTCGACCCGGGTGACCGCACCAACGACCCCGTCGTCGCCGAGGCGCGCGCCAACAACTGGGGCGCCGGCGATGGCGAGGGCCAGGTCGGGAGTCAGGCGGTCGGTTCGCCGTGGGACTCAGGTGCCGACCATCCGGCCGACAACGCCCGGCGCGGCAGTGACGGGGCCGACAGGTCCGGCGATAACGTCGAGAGCTGGAACCCGGCCTATGTCGAGGTCGGCCCGGACGGATTACCGCTGGCTGACCAGCGGGCAGGTGACGCCGTCGAGCAGAGCGACGAGATGGGCGACTTCGAGCCCGACCGCTGGCTCGCCGGGGCCGGCGCCCCGGCGGAGGCGGGCATCCGCGACTGACGGGCTGTCCGGTCAGCGGCGCCGCGCGGCCCCGGGCATCGTGGCCCCGGCAGCGTCGAGTTGGATCCTGGTCTCCCGGTGCCGGGCGAGCACCGCGGCGACGGGCTGCACGATGCTGCGATCCGCAACCGTGGCGATGGCATCGTCCAGCTTCCGCCGGGCGGACGCCGAGCGGCGCCGGGCGCCGACCGAGGCGAACCACCGGGAGATCAGCGCCAGGAACCAGCCGAGTGCCAGCCCGCCGGCGAGCAAAACGAAGGGCAGGGCGAACGGTCCCACGTGCACGGTCGGCAGCTCCGGCAGTTGGAACCAACCGACGACGAAGATCGCTGCGAGCCAGACCAGTCCCGCAACGGTCGCGAGGGCGAGAAGGAGTTGGAGGATGCCGAGGACCGACCACCACATGGGGCGGCGGCCTGGCAGACGCGTGCCGACGACGGCTTCGTCGAGGTCGTCGGCGCGTCCGGCCGCCGACGGCAGCGCCGCGAGCGCGACGGCTTCGGCCCAGGGCTGTGGCAGATCGCCTCCTGCCGATTGCGCGAGTCGGCGGGCAGCGAGTTCGACCGCAGCCTGAGCGGCTGGCGTGGCCTCCGGGATGGACGACCGCGTGACGCTGCGTCGCACCTCCCGCGAGCCGAGCGCCTTCTCCTCCATGGGGTCGAGGCGCAGGCGTTTCAGCGGGTCGGGTCGCAGGGCGGAAACCCAGCGGGTGAAGGGCCAGCCGGTCGCGGCGACGGCCTGGCGCTGATAGTCGCGTCGCACGGCCTCGGCGACCGTTGGCACTCCGGCGGCGCGCGCCAGGGCGGTCACGAGTTCCTTGGTGTTCGCGCCCTTGAGTTCGGGCTCGGAGTCGCCGACGCCGTGTCGCAAGGCGGTGGCGACCGACCGCACGTCGGCGTCGAGTCGGGTGCGCGCAGCGCGGGCGCCCTCGACGGCTTGCGCGAGGTCCTCGCGCAACTCGCCGACGCCGAGACCGGTGCGCGCCGAGGTAGCCAGCACCTTGGCCTTGGTCAGCCCGTCGCGCTGCAGCAGCCGGGACAGATCGGCGAGGCATTCCTGTTGCTGGCGCGGGGTGAGCCGGTCGGCCTGGTTGAGCACAACGATCGTCACGGCGTCGTAGTTGGTCATTGCGGCGACATAGTCGTCGTGGAGGCGAGCGTCGGCATACTTCTGTGGGTCCGTGACCCACACAAAGACGTCGACGAGTTCGAGCATGCGCTCGGCCTCGGCCCGGTTGGCGCTCTCCCGGGAGTCGAAGTCGGGCAGGTCGAGCAGGACGAGGCCGTCGAGCGATCCGCCCGTGCCGACCTGGTGGCGGTTATCGACCTCGAGCCAGTCCAGGAGCGGGCCCGCGGGGTCGTCGCCCCAAATGGCGGCCGTGGGCTTGGAGGTGGTCGGGCGGCGCGCTCCGATGGTCGCGACATCGCTGCCGACGACGGCGTTGAACAGGCTGGATTTGCCGCTCCCGGTCGCGCCGGCGAAGGCGATGACGGTGTGGCTGCCCGTATGCGCAGTCCGTCCGGCGACCTTCGCGGTCACGGCTCGCGCGCGTTCCGCCGCAACGGGATCCAGCTGGGCAGCACCGGCGGCCAGCGCGGCGGCGAGTGCGGCAGCATGCCGTTGCAGGTCTTCGGCGCTCACCCCCGAGGCGCGGCCGAGCTTGAGGGGATTCACCGGGCCGCCTGCACCTTGTCCAGGGCGCGTGCCAGACGCTGGGTCTGGTCCTCCGGGACCGTTCGCGCGCCGATCGCGTCGAGGTAGCGGGCCTGCTCCCGGTCGATGACCGCGTCGGCACGGGCCAGGAGCGCGGCGCGCGCCTTCTCCGACATCGTGCGCACGGCCTGGTCACCGAAAATCGCCTCCAACACCCGCTGGGCCAGCACGGAAGTGCCGCCCGCGATGCCGACCTCGGCGCCGGTCAGGCCGGCGGTGTGGGCGAAGGTCACGAGCATCAGGAAGAGGCCGATGCCGTTGACGCCGTATGCCGCGATCCGCGCATTCGTGCGCCGGTCGCGGCCCTCGCTGCGGACGATGTCGAGCACGTCGTCCTGCCAGCTGCGGACCTCCCGGTCGACGCGCTCGGACAGATCGCGCGAGGGCTTGCCCAGGTCCGGGTTGGCACCGAGCAACTCCGCCCCGGCGGGCGACCCGCGCCAGGAGCGCGCGATATCCGCGGCGGCCGCCGTGCTGTTAGCTTCGATCAACTGCGCCACGCCGACGTGCAGAGCCTCGTCGACGTCGGCCTGAGTGGTCGTCTTGCCGGTCAGCGCTCCGGTGATCCGGTCGCGCAGTCGCGATACCCCCGACTCGACCTTCTTGAAGAACTCGCCGGTGCCCACGAATTCCTGCCACCGCGCAAGCACCTCGCCCCGCAGCAACTGGCCGTCGCTCATCCCCGCCGAGACGCCCTTGCGGGCGGCCGCGAACGCGGCGTCCACGTCGTGGCGCAACTGCCCAGTGACCCGCTGCTGGGCGCGACTGGCCGAGATGAGTTCCTCGGCGCGCTCGTCGAGAGACGCGAGCGCGCCGGACAAGGTCTGGCGGACGACCACCTCGCGCGCGCCCGCGTCCGCGGCGAGGTCGGTCAGCCACGACCGAAGGCGGGCGATGTCAGCGTCGGGGATCAGGCCGCCATCGGTCAGCGTCGTCTCCGGGATGGGGAAGACCGGCGAGGTGCCCAGGCCCTGCTCGCGGAGCATGTCCACCAGATGAGGGCGCACCTCCCCCATCACCTCGGGGGGCACCCGGTCCAAGACGATCGCCACGGCTGTCCCTCGGTCGGCAGCCTGGCGCAGCAGCTCCCATGGCACGGCATCGGCATACCGGGCTGCCGTCGTGACGAAGAGCCACAGATCAGCGGCCGCGAGCAACTGCCGAGACAGGCCGCGATTGGCCGAGACGACCGAGTCGATATCGGGGGCATCAAGCAGCGCCAGACCCGCGGGCAACTCGGTGGATTCCACCAGCCGCACGGTGTTCTCCGCATCGCGGTTCGTGACCTCGCCGGTGACCCGGCTCAACTCGGGCAGGATCCGCGCGTCGGCGAACCAGCGCTCGTCCTGCGGGTGATGTACCAGCACCGGGCTCGTCGTGGTCGGGCGGATGACGCCGGCGCGGCTGACCTCACGGCGCAAGAGCGAGTTGACCAGCGTCGACTTGCCGGCTCCCGTCGACCCGCCGATCACCGCCAACAGCGGCGCGTCGATCGACGACAGGCGCGGGATGACGTAGTCGTCGAGTTGCCGCAACAGCGCCGCGCGATTGTCCTTCGCCGCCGCGGTGCTGGGCAGGTCCAGCGGCAGGACGCTCTCGGCAACCCGGTCGCGGAACTCACGCACAGCAGGCAGCAACTGATCGCTGCCTGCCGCCGTCGTTGACACGCACCAAGATTACCCGCCATTAGCCTGCGGCAATCGGACCCGCACGCGCCGTCTCGGGCAAGGATGGTTGGGCACCGATCGGCAATGCCACCCGGCGGGGGCCGTGGTCGCCAACTCGCGGCCCTGCTCGTCCCTCGCAGTGCCCTCGAGCTGGCGCCCCCGTCGGCGCCTTCATTCCATTCCACGCGCCTGTTACTTCTGCCGTGGTCGCCAACTCGCGGCCCTGCTCGTCCCTCGCAGTGCCCTCGAGCTGGCGCCCCCGGCAGGACTCGAACCTGCGACCTCGGGATTAGAAGGCCCTTGCTCTATCCAGCTGAGCTACGGGGGCAGTGGCGTCCAGAAGTCTACGGCGCGCCAGCCGGCACGCCCGTCCCGGTAAACCCGGACAGGGCCGCGGGCACCTGCCGAGCGGCATACGCGCACGCGACCTGCGAACCCACCGCGGCGTTCACCGACCGCGGCGTTCACCGACCGCGGCGTTTCACCACCGCGGCGTTTCACCACCGCCGCGTTCACCGACCGCGGCGACCGCTCGGCATACGCGCTGGGGCGTCAGCGCGGGTCGCGCAGCCGCCGGAGGGCAAGTTCGGCGAGCAGCAGCGCCTGGTCCGGCAGGACCGAGTCGTCGAAGTGCGCGATGGGCGAATGGTTGTCGGGCGCCTGCTTGGGATCGGCCGCGGGGCAGGCCGACAGAAAGACGTAGGCCGACGGCACCTGCTGCGCGACGAAGGCGAAGTCCTCGGCACCCGCCTCCGGGTGGGGCATCTCGGCATACCGGCTCTCGCCGAACAACTCCACGGCGGTCGAGCGCAGGAAGTCCCATTCGGTGGCGTCGTTCGAGGTCACCGGATAGCCCATCAGCCAGGTGACGTCGCCGGTCATCCCGTGGGCCGCGGTGATGCCGTTGACGACGCGCCCGAGGGCATCGTGCACGCGCGAGCGGTTGGCGTCGGAGAAGGTGCGGACGGTGAGTTCCAGGATCGCGTCGTCGGGGATGATGTTGTCCTTGGTGCCGCCGGCGATCTTGCCGCAGGTGACCACCATCGGATCCATCGCGTCGAACTGGCGGGTGACCATCAACTGGAGCGCGAGCACGATCTCGCAGGCCACCGGCACCGGGTCGAGCGCGAGGTGCGGTTGCGAGCCGTGCCCGCCCTTGCCCATGACACGCACGACGCATTCGTCGGCAGCGGCCATCATCGGCCCCGGCCGCCCGAACCACGTCCCGAGCGGCTCACCCGCCGACGACACGTGGAGGGCGTATGCCGCGATCACCGGCACACCTGCCGCGTCCAGCAGGCCCTCCTCCAGCATGATCGCCGCCCCGCCCGGCCCTTCCTCCCCCGGCTGGAACATCAGAATGACGTCGCCCGCGAGTTCGTGCCGGCGAGCCGCGAGCAGGCGGGCCGCACCCACCAGGCCCGCCACGTGCAGGTCATGCCCGCACGCGTGCATCAGGCCGGGCTCCTGCGAGACGTAGTCGACGTCGAGCCGCTCGGTCAGCGGCAGGGCATCCATGTCCCCCCGCAACAGCACCGCCCGCCGCTGACCATCGACAGGCGCCGCGCCCCGCACCACCGCGACGACCGACGACAGCCCGGTGCCGAGGATGATCTCCAGGCCCAGCCCGTCGAGCGCGTCGAGCACCCGGCGCTGGGTATGGGGCAGGTCCAGCCCGAGCTCGGGGTGGCGGTGCAACTCATGCCGCAGCGCCGTCAGCTCATCGGCGAATCCTGGGGGCAGTAGGTCAGTCACAACTTTTCTCCGGCTCCGGGACGGTTCAACGTGGTAGGGCTTGACAGTCGGTCGAAGGGCCAGCCGGGGCACAGCGTTGCCGCCGGTCACCGCACGGTTGTGCCGAGGAAGCTGCGGCGGGCCAGGGTCATGGTGTCCAGCAGTTGGCGCTCGGTGTCCAGCGCCCGGGCATCCGCCGACTGGTGGTACATCCGGTGGCGCAGCAGCCCCAACTCCGAGGCGGCGTCTTGAAACTGGCGCATCGACGCCAGCCCGGCGGAACCGCTCGAGCTCTTGGCCCACACGCGCGCCTCGCGGCGGTGCCCCATACTGGCGAGCATGACGACCTCGCTCGGGCTCAGCCAGCCGGCGTCGGCGTATTGGCTGAGGTATTTGCCGATGATCCGCCCCTCGCGGCGCCGCGCCCAGATGACGAGCACGGCATACCCGACGAACACCGGCACGCCCACGAGGAAGTAGCCGACCAGCAGTCCGGCGCCCCCGGTCACGGCGGATAGATTCCACAGCCCGTGGGCGGTCACGGCCAGCGCCCACCCGACCACGGGCGCAACGACCCGAGCTAGTCCGCTGCGAGCGGTGGCGGCGACACCGATCCCGATGCCGGTCAGGCAGGTGAACATCGGGTGGGCGAACGGACTCATCACCCCGCGCCCGACGAAGGTGGCGGCGAGCATCTCCTGACCACCCGCGGCATACGCCTGCCCCAGATATTGGATGTTCTCGGTGAACGCGAACCCGGCGGCGGCGATGCCGGCGTAGACCATCCCGTCGACGATCCCGTCGAACTCCCGACGCCGCAGCCGCCAGATGAGCAGCACGATCAGGCCCTTGAGCGACTCCTCGACCACGGGCGCAACCACGGTCGCCGTGGTCGCCATCGCGCTCGCCGGATCCGTCGCCGCCTGGATCACCAGCATGGCGCCCGTGTTGAACAACGCCGCGAGCAGAGACGCGACGAGCGCGCCCCAGAGGAAGGCGACGATCAGATAGCGCCGCGGCTCGGCCTCGAAGCGGTCGAGCCACAAGAACGTCGGAACGACGATACCGAGCGGGATCGCGGCCAGCAGCAGTGCGAGCAACGCCGTGATGACGCCCAGCGCCGCGCCGAAGTAGGCCGCGAGCGCCAGACCCGCAATCGTGAAGCCGGCGACGAGCAGACCCGTGACCAGCCAGCCCCGCAGCGCCCGCCGCGGGCTCGCCGCGGCCGCCACGGGCTGATAACCAGGCACGTATGACGCATACCCGCCCCCGCCGGTCGGACCCGGCTGCTGCTGGTTGGGAGCCACGGGGGCCTGCTGCCATGCCATGCATGGGAGGGTAATGCAGGCCTGGTCGTAAGGTTGGCCGGGTGACGGAACGTACGCCCAAGCCCGAGGTGGACCGGGCTACCAAAGATCGCATCGTCTGGATCGACTGCGAGATGACCGGGCTGTCGCTGGAAGCCGACGCCCTGGTCGAAGTCGCGGCCCTCGTCACCGACTTCGAGCTCAACCAACTCGGCGAGGGCGTCGATCTGGTCATCAAGCCCCCGGCCGAGGCGCTGGCACAGATGAACGATGTGGTGCGGACGATGCATACGTCCTCCGGCCTGCTCGACGAATTGGAGCACGGGATCACCCTCGACGACGCGTGCGCGCAGGTCATGGCCTATGTCAAGGAGTGGGTGCCCGAGCCGCGGCGGGCGCCGCTGGGCGGGAACACGGTGGCCACCGATCGCGGCTTCCTGGCGCGCGATATGCCCGAGCTGGACGCCTGGCTGCACTACCGGATCGTCGACGTCTCCTCGATCAAGGAGCTCTCGCGCCGGTGGTACCCCAGGGCCTATTTCAACGCGCCCGCCAAGAAGGGCGGCCACCGGGCCTTGGCCGACATCCGCGAGTCGATCACCGAGTTGCGCTACTACCGCGAGGCCGTCTTCGTCCCGCAGCCCGGCCCGGACTCGATCTCGGCCCGCGCAATCGCCGCCCGCGTCTCGGACTGAGCCGTTCGCGTCCCGCCCCGTCTGGGTCCCACGCTCTGCGTGGGAGAGGCCCGCCCCGTCTGGGTCCCACGCTCGGCGTGGGAGAGGCCGGTTCAGCCCCGTCGAGGGGCCGGTTCAGCCTCGTCGAGAGGCTCAAGAGCACGCGGCAGAACGGCATACGGCCCGAAATGAATCAACCTCCCGCACGTGGCGGGAGGTTGATCGGTGGGGTGAGCGACGGGGCTCGAACCCGCGACATCCTGGACCACAACCAGGTGCTCTACCAGCTGAGCTACGCCCACCACGACTGTGTGCGCCGGCTGCCCCGGCTGCTGGGAAGTTGGTGCGCCATCAGGGACTCGAACCCCGAACCCGCTGATTAAGAGTCAGCTGCTCTGCCAATTGAGCTAATGGCGCGCGAGGGGAGACATTAGCATCCCGGCCCGGCGGGCGTGAAATCGGTTTGCCCGCGCATGTTCCCGGCTGGCGCACCCCGCCCCGACCGGCCGCGGCCCACTCAGCGTTGCGCGCGATAGCGCCAGCCGAGCACCCCGAAAGCGACGGCAACCCCCGCGAGGGCGAGGCCCACGAGCCAAGCGCTGATCCCGCCATCGCTGTTGGCGGACCCGTCGTCCGAAGCAGTTGTGGCCGGCGCGGCGACGGTAGCCGGGGACGTCGTGGCCGCAGGAGACGTCGAGGAACTCGGAGCCCCGTTCGCCGTCGGCCCCGGAGCGGATTCTGGCTGCGTCGGCGCAGCGACGGCGTCCTCGGCGACCGTGAACGGGACCGCTCCGGAGACCGGGTGCCCGTCGGCGCTGATGACCTTGTAGGTCACGACATACGAGCCCGGGTGCAGCGTCGTGGCCAGCGCCTGCGTCACGGTTGGCCCCTCGGTGCTCGGCTTGCCCTCGGTCATCGACAGGCCTTCGCCGTCGACGACGCGCACCTGCGTCACCTCGGCTGCCAGGTCTTCGGTGAACGTCAGCCTGACCTCGGTCGGCAACTCGTGCAAGGTCGCGCCGGCCTTTGGCGAGCTGGAAACGAGGGCCGTATGCGCGCTCGCGGCCGTCCCCGGCACCACCACCAGGGCCGCGGTAGCGAGAGCGAGCACAGTGATGAGGAGACGACGCACGGCAGACACCGGCCTATTCTCCCCCGTCGCGCTGACTCCGGCGTCGTCGCGTCGCCCGGCGTGGCTCATAGGCTGACCCGGTGACCTTGCCCTCCTTCCCCGGCCTGACTTCCCTGCCCGCCGCCGACCGTCTCGACCTCGTGGCCGCCCCGGTCGCCGAGGCGCTGCGAGCGCGCCCCGATCTCGCCTCCCGACTGGCGGTCGTGGAGATCGACCCCGACCTTGCCGACACCGAGGCGATGACCAGGGCCTTCAACCTCCCACTCCCCGCGAGCGCGAACTGCGTGGTGATCTCGGGCTCGCGTGCCGGTGAGGAGCGGATCGCCGCGTGCGTCGTCGCCGCCGACACCCGCGCCGATGTCAACAACCTCGCCAAACGCCGCCTCGACGTGCGCAAGGCGTCCTTCCACCCGATGGATCGCGCGGTCGCCGAGACCGGCATGGAGTACGGCGGCATCACGCCCGTCGGGCTGCCCGCGCACTGGCGCCTCTTTGTCGACGCCGCCCTGCTCAGGCAGGACGCCGTCATCCTCGGCAGCGGGCTGCGCCGCTCCAAGCTCCTCCTGCCCGGAGCCCTCCTCGCCGAACTGGCGGGAGCCGAGTTGGTCGAGGGGCTGGGCTACCGCGCCGGGTGACACCGCCGGCATACCAGCGGGTAGGTGTGGCAAAGCGGGCGCCCCAGCGCCCGCATCGCCTCACCTACCGGCCGGTAGGCAGCGCTACAGATAGAGCCCGGTATGCCCGTCCTGCACCCGGGGAGCGGCGATCGCGTGCAGATCACGCTCGCGCAGGAGGATGTAGTCCTTGCCCTGCAACTCGACCTCCGCCCGCTCCTCGGGGTCGAAGAGCACCCGATCACCGAGTTCGATCTGCCGGGCATTGGGCCCCGCGGCGACCACGGTGCCCCACGACAGCCGCCGCCCCACCGACGCCGTGGCCGGTATGACGATCCCCCCGCCCGAGCGGCGCTCGCCGGCCTCGCCCTCCACCGAGACGAGCAGCCGATCGTGCAGCATCCGGATCGGCAGCGTGCCGGCCGGCATTGGGGCCGCCTTCGGCACGGTCAGGAGGCGCGGCGCCGCAGGATGCAGCGCACGATCAGCACGACGGCAAGCGCGGCAGCGACGGCAGCCAGCCGCTCGGTGCGCAGGTCACCCTCGGGGGTCTTGGTCGCCTCGGCGAAGCGCAGCTTGGCGGCCTCGGTCTGCCGGGCGACGACGGCCTTCGGGGCCGCCTTGCTGGTCAGTTGGTCGATGGTCGAGGCGAGTCGCTCACGGCTGGCCGCGATCTCCGCCTGCAGTTGGGCGATCGACGGGTCGTTGCTCATTGGGGCCTCTCTAGCTGGTGGGGCCGGGCGCTGCGTCGAGCCCGAGGTCGCGCCGCAACTTGGCGACGTGGCCGGTTGCCTTGACGTTGTACCACGCGTGCGTGATCGTGCCCGCCTCGTCGAGGACGAAAGTCGAGCGGATCACGCCCTGGACGATCTTGCCGTAATTCTTCTTCTCCCCGAAGGCTCCCCACGCGGTGAGCATCGTTTTGTCCGGGTCGGAGAGCAGGGTAGTGGTCAGGTGGTCGCGCTCGCGGAACTTCGCCAGCGCAGCGGGGCTGTCCGGCGAGACGCCGACGACGTCATAGCCGTGCGCCTGCAAGCGGTCTAGCGACTGCGTGAAATCGCACGCCTGCGTCGTGCAGCCAGGCGTCATCGCCTTCGGATAGGCATAGACGATCACCTTGCGCCCCCGGAAATCGCGAAGCGAAACCGCCGTCCCGTGGTCCTCGGTGAGCGTGAAGTCCGGGGCGTGCTCGCCAGGTTCGAGTCGGGTCACGTGCCCTCCAGGTCCGTATGCCGTTACCGACCGTCAACCTATCCCAGCCCGCCCGCGCACCCAACCCGAACTACAGTAGGCCCGCGCGCGAGTGGCGGAATTGGCAGACGCGCCAGATTTAGGTTCTGGTGCCTTCGGGTGTGCGGGTTCAAGTCCCGCCTCGCGCACGCCTGTCCTGACGTCCGACCCTGGTGGCGCAGAGGCCCGCGGATATGCATCGCCGACCCGGGTGCGTCCCGCAGGGAGGAGCGCGGCACGATGGGGTCATGCCCATCCCCCCTGGCGACTATCAACTCGGGCCCGACAACGCCGCCCTCCTGCTGCATACGGGCACCGAGGGTCCGGCGGCCGCCATGGGCCACAACCTGAGCATCGACGCCACGCAGTGGTCGGCCGACCTCACCGTGGGGGACGCCCTCAGCGAGTGCGCGCTGAGCGTTACCGCGAATCTGACCAGCCTGGTCGTCATCGACGGCCAGGGCGGCGCCAAACCGCTGACCGATGGCGACCGGGGCAAGATCCTGCAGAACGCCGCCAAAATCCTCCAGACCGGCGACCACCCACAGGTCGTCTTCACCAGCACGGGGATCAGCGGCGACTGGACCGAGGGCACGGTGCACGGCACGCTGTCGCTGCACGGCCGCACCGAGCCGCTTGACCTCCACCTCGACTCACCGGAGCCCGGTTGCTACCGTCTCGCGGGCGCGATCGCCCAGCACCTTTTCGGCATCCAGCCGTATTCCGCGCTGATGGGCACCCTCAAACTGGCCGACGAGATCGGCATCGAGGTCACCATCCCCTTCGAGTGACGCTTGCGCGCGTAGGTAGGGCTCTCAGTTGGCGAGGCGCTCGCGCATTATCGACTCCATCGACCGAAAAGCGTTGCCGCGGTGCGAGATCGCGTTCTTCTCGGCGTCGGTGAACTCGGCCAGAGTCCGCGTTGGATCGGCATCGGGTACGAAGATCGGGTCGTAGCCGAAGCCATTGCTGCCCCGCGGCTCGTAGGCCAGCCTCCCCTCCACGCGGCCCTCGCAGGTCGCGATCTCCTCACCCGGGATCGCGAGGACGGCCGCGCACACGAACGCCGCGCCACGGTGCTCCGCGGGCACGTCCGCTAGCTGTTCGAGCAGCAGCGTGACATTGGCGCGGTCTTTGGCCGTGCGGGGCGCGGCGAGCCCGGCCCGCGTGCCCGACCACCGCGCGCTGAACACTCCAGGGCAGCCCCCGAGCACGCCGACCGCGAGACCCGAGTCGTCCGCGAGCGCCGGCAATCCCGTCGCGGCGGCGAGTGCCTCGGCCTTCAGCCGCGCGTTGCCGGCGAAGGTCACCTCGGTCTCGCGGACATCAGGGACGCCGGGAAAGGCTGCGGCAGAGACGATCTCGAGGTCGAGGTCGGCGACCACTTTGGCGAGGATCTGATTCAGCTCATAGACCTTGTGCTCATTGAGCGTGGCCAGGACCACTTGCCGGGTCATCGCAGGCGCTCCCGCGCGGGCGCCTCAAGCGCGGCCCGCTGGAGCGCCGTCAACGCCGCGCAGCCGGCTGTGGCCAGATCGAGCAGATCGCCGAGCAGCGCCCGGTCGAAGGGCTCCCCCTCGGCCGTGCCCTGCACCTCGACGAAGCGCCCGTCACCGGTCATGACGACATTCATGTCGGTCTCGGCCGTGGAGTCCTCGGGATAGTCGAGGTCTAGGACCGCCCCGCCCGCGACGACACCGACGCTCACCGCAGCCACCGAGCCGGTCAACGGGGCGGCCGAGGCGGGCAGCAGCCCGCGCGCCTTCGCGTCGGCGATGGCATCGGCCAGGGCGACATACGCGCCCGTCACCGATGCGGTCCGGGTGCCGCCGTCCGCCTGGAGCACATCGCAGTCGATGACGATTGTGTTCTCGCCCAAGGCTTTAGTGTCGATGATCGCGCGCAGTGAGCGCCCGACGAGGCGCGAGATCTCATGAGTGCGGCCGCCGACGCGGCCCTTGCGCGACTCCCGGTCGGAGCGGGTATTGGTCGAGCGGGGCAACATCTCGTACTCGGCAGTCACCCACCCGGTGCCCTTGCCTTTCAGCCAGCGCGGCACGCCCTCGGTGAAGGACGCGGCGCACAACACGCGCGTGCGCCCGAACTCCACGAGCACGCTCCCCTCGGCGTGGTCGAGCCAGTTGCGAGTGATCCGCACCTCGCGCAGTTGATCCGGTGTCCGTCCGTCGTGTCGCGTCACGACCCAAGATCGTATGTCGCTCCGAGGCGTGCGATTTCCACTTCCCCCGGCCAGACCTCCTCGGCCTCGGCACGGCATACGGCCGGGTCGTTCCAGGCGGGCAGGTGGGTGAGCATCAGCCGCCGCGCGCCGGCGACGATCGCCGCCTCGGCAGCCCGGCGACCGGTCAGGTGGATGCCGCGGGTGTGGTCGCGTCCCTCCACGAAGGCGGCGTCCACGAGCATCAGGTCGCTCTCGCGAGCCAGGTCGAGCAGTCCGTCGCAGGAGTCGGTGTCACCCGAATACGTCAGGATGGCGCCGTCCGCCTCGATCCGGAAGCCGAAGGCCTCGACCGGATGCTCGACGCTCCGGGCCGTGATCCGCAGCGGTCCGACCTCGACGGTGGCACCGTCGCTCAGTCGGCGGAAGTCGAACTGGGCATCCATACCGTCGTCCTCCAGGCCCTCGTACGCCTTGCGCATCCGGCCGCGCACCCCGGCCGGCCCATGGACCGCCAGCCGCTGCCCGGCTGCACCGTCGGGGTGGTACTTGCGATAGACGTACATCCCTGTCAGGTCGATGCAGTGGTCCGGATGCAGGTGGGAGAGGAAGACCGCGTCGAGGGCCATTGGGTCCAGATGCCGTTGCAGGGTGCCGAACGACCCATTGCCCAGATCGAAGACGACCGAGTGTGTGCGGCCATCGCGCACGGCCTGGACGAGATAACTCGACGCCGGCGAATGCGGCCCGGCGAACGATCCGGCACACCCGAGCACCGTCAGCTTCATTGGACGCCCCCGAGCGCCGGCTGCGCGAGATTGCCGAAAACCTGCTCGACCTCCGGGCCGAGGAAGCGCCGGGCGAGGCGCCGGAATTCCTCGGGGTCACCAGTCGTGGAAAACCCGTGCGTTGGGTCCGGAAGATCGTCCGGGCGCAGGGCATCCAGATCGGCGAGGGTGCGATAGACGTCCTTGGCCGTCTCCTCCGCCGAGGACACCAAGGTCACCCCTTCGCCCATGACATAGGAGATCACACCGGTCAGCAGCGGGTAGTGCGTGCATCCCAGCACCAATGTGTCGATATCCTTCTGCGCCAATGGATTCAGATATTCCCTAGCGACTGACAGCAACTCCGGTCCGCCGGTGATCCCGGACTCGACGAACTCCACGAAGCGGGGGCACGCCTTGGACGAGACATCGATATCGGGTGCCGCCGCGAAGGCGTCAAGGTAGGCACGCGACTTGTGCGTGCCGGCCGTCGAGATCACGCCGACGCGGTTGTTGCGCGTCGCGCGCGCGGCCCGCCGCACGGCCGGCCGGATGACTTCGACGGTGGGCACGGCGTACCGTTCGCGGGCGTCGTGGAGGACGGCCGCCGACGCCGTGTTGCAGGCGATGACGAGGATCTTCACGCCGTGATCGACGAGTCGGTCGAGGCACTCCAGCGCGAACTTGCGGGTCTCGGCGATCGGCCGCGGGCCATAGGGAGCGCGTGCGGTGTCCCCGAGATAGGCCACCGACTCGTGCGGCAATTGGTCTAGAACGGCGCGGGCGACGGTGAGGCCGCCGTATCCGGAATCGAAGATTCCGATCGGTGCGTCAGCCACAGTCGCCGAGCCTATTTCACCGACCGGCGCGGGGAAGCATGGACGTGGCGAGCGTCTCTTGCAGCCATGTCAGGAAGTCGTAGACGACGATCGCGTATGCCGCGGGGTCGTCCGGATCGGCCGCCTGCGCCACCGCATCCAAGCGCCGCGCGTCCTCGTCGTCGCGCAGGCCCAGCCGGTCACCGACCACCAAGCGGACGTCGGTCAGGGCAACGAGGAAGGCCAAGGCGGTCGGGGCGTCGAGTTCGACCCGCTCGTCGACGGCGTGAGTCAGGGCGGCGATCGCCGTGCGAAGATTGTCGACTTTACGGCTGCGCAGCGTGGGCTCGGTCAGGCGGCGGAACTCGCGGGCGGCCTCGGCGTCGGTGCGATTGCCGGCCGGGAAGAGCCGGTCGAGGGCTGGGTCGCGGGGGTGCTCGGGCAGGCCACGTCCGCCCAGGCTGGCGGGTGAATCCGGGACCGTGACCGAGCCGAAGTCCGAGCCGAGCCCCGCGACGATGGCATCGAACTCATCGCCGCCGCCCGGTTGGGCCGAGTCCGCGGGCGGGCCGATCAGGGTGACCACCTGCTCGAAAAGCTGCACGAGGACCGCGCGTTCGGCCTGATCCAGGCGCGCGGCATACCGCAGGTCGGCGCCCTTGCCGCGGACCGTGAATGCGCGCGCCATCAGGCGTCCTTCTGGAAGGTCGCCCACAGCCCGTAACCTTGGAGGGCTTCGGTATGAATCTCCATCATTTCGCGCGGGCCGGTGGCCACCACGGCCTTGCCCTTGTGGTGCACATCGAGCATGAGGGCCTCGGCCTTATCGCGGGCATACCCGAAGTGCGTCTGGAAGACGAAGGTGACATAGGACATCAGGTTGACGGGGTCGTTCCAGACCAAGACGATCCACGGGACATCGAGCGCCTCTTCCGCGTCGGCAGAGACGATCTCCTGCTCGACCGGCGCAATGGACATTGACCCAGCTTAGGACGCCCCCGTGCCTAACTGCTGCTAGCAGATGTTAGGCGTCCTCCAACAGGTTCTGACAGGCCCGAGGACACCCAACCTGTGCTGAGTCACCCGCTCCTGTGCCGCCGTGGCCGGTTCAGTCGGTCGTTGTCGACCAGGACAGCAAATAGCGCCCGTCATCGCAGGCCAGGCCGCCCTCACCGAGCTCGAGGGGCTTGAAGGTGTCGACCATGACGGCGAGTTCGTCGAAATACTCAACGCCGATCGAGCGCTCCATCGCGCCCGGCTGCGGGCCGTGGGCGTGGCCGCCGGGATGCAGCGAGATCGAGCCCATGCCGATCCCCGAGCCCTTGCGCGCCTCGTAGTCGCCGTCGACATAGAACATGACTTCGTCGGAGTCGACATTGGAGTGGTAGTAGGGCACCGGGATCGACAGCGGGTGGTAGTCGACCTTGCGCGGCACGAAGTTGCAGATCACGAAGTTCCAGCCCTCGAAGACCTGATGCGCCGGCGGCGGCTGGTGCACGCGGCCGGTGATCGGCTCGTAGTCGCGGACGTTGAAGACATAGGGAAAGAGGCAGCCGTCCCAGCCGACCACATCGAGCACGTGGAAGGGGTGCGTATGGATGCTCCCCGCGATCCCGCCCTGTCCCGGTCCGCGGTGCTTGATGTAGACCTCGGTCACCTCGCTCGGATCGGCGCCGATGTCCTCGGCCAGGAGCGGGCCGTCCGGGACGCGCAGGTCGCGCTCGCAATAGGGCGCGTGCTCGAGCAACTGCCCATAGCGCGACAGATAGCGCTTGGGCGGCGCGATATGGCTGTTGGCCTCGATGGCATAGGCGCGCAGGGACTCGCCGTCCGGGTCCTCGCTCGCGGGCTTCGGCAGCCACCGGTGGGTGGTGGCCCGCGGGATCATCACATAGTCACCACGCCCGACATCGAAGGCCCCAAAGACCGTCTCGACGCGGGCACTTCCGCGCTCGATATATACGCACTCGTCGCCGATCCCGTTGCGGTAGAACGGGCTCGGCGCATCGGCAACGACATAAGAGATCCGCACGTCACTATTGCCGAGGATCAAGCGGCGCCCGGTGACCGCGTCGATGCCGGAGGCGTCGGGCGCGAAGAGGTCGTGCAGTTTCAGGTGGAGCGGGCGCAGCGGGTGGTTGGGCGTGAGGGTCTGATCCGTCACCTCCCAGATCGCGGCGGCCGTCACGGTGCTGGGGATATTGCGGTGGTAGAGCAAGCTGGAGTCGGAGGAGAACCCCTCCTCCCCCATCAGCTCTTCGTAGTACAAGGCGCCCTGCGGGTCTCGATGCTGCGTATGCCGCTTGGGCGGCACGGCTCCCATGCGCTGGTAGTGCGCCATGTGAACACCTCTTCGTGAACGTGGCCGGGGGTCTCCCGCTCCTCTCACTGTAACCGTGGGCAAGCTGCCCGCCGAACCGCCAATTCCACCGACAAATCGCGCTAAGGCACCCGTCGCGCCCGACGGCCTTGCCGTGCATCTGCTCAGGGACCGGCCTACCCGCGCCGAAGCGGCAGGAACTCCTGCGCCGCCTCCGGCCACGCCGGAGCTCACTCGATGTTCGTATGGAGCACAAGGGGCCGCCACTGCGCCCTCGAAAGGCTGCCCGCCAGAATGGCCTCAGCCACCCAGCTCAAGAAGTCCGGGTCGCCGCCGAGTTTTCGCGTAAGGATAGGATTATCTGCCCAGTCGTTGGACCATGGATTTAGACCGTATGGAGTGACCGCTCAGGATGGTTGAGTCGGTTGCGGGCCGGGGCCTCACTCACAAACACTCGTGGGTTACCGAGCAGGGGCCGCCTGCTCGGCC
>NZ_BAAAPN010000097.1:0-23128 GCF_039531165.1 Nostocoides vanveenii
ATCCGTGGATTGGCTTTTGGGTTCGGGGCGTGGGGTGGGGTGTGGGGGTCGTGCTGGGGGTGGGCAGGGGTGTGCCGCTGGTCTGCCCAGCTCTTTCACGGGGGTGAAAGACCGAGGCCAGGCACCGGACGCAGCCCCCGCAAGCCGCGATGATGAGGACATGCCGGCCTGGGTCTTCCACCTCGACCTCGATCAGTTCATCGCGGCTGTCGAGATCCTGCGGCGGCCGGAACTCGCCGGCAAGCCGGTCATTGTCGGCGGGCGGGGTGATCCGAGCAAACGTGCGGTCGTCTCGACCGCCAGCTACGAGGCTCGCGCCTGCGGCGCCCATTCCGGTATGCCGTTGCGCCTGGCCGCGCGCAAATGTCCTGACGCGATCATCCTGCCCGTGGACCGCCCGGCGTATGACGCGGCCTCGTGGGAGGTCTTCGCCGCCGTCCGGGGCATGGGCTTGGTCGTCGAACCGCTGGGCTGGGACGAGGGCTTCATCGCGATCCCGGAGACCGACGACCCCGAGTCCGTCGCCAGGGAGATCCAGGCCACCGTCCTCACCGCCACTCGCCTGCACTGCTCGATCGGACTGGGCGACAACCGGATTCGCGCCAAGAATGCCACCGATTTCGGCAAGCCCCAGGGCACCTTCCAGCTCACGCGCGAGAACTGGATGACCATCATGGGTCACCGTCCGGTCATCGAACTCTGGGGCGTCGGGACGCGGGTCTCCGCGCGGTTGGGAGCGCACGGCATACGGACGGTGGCCGAGTTGGCGAGTGCCGATGTGGACGCGCTGATCACGGAGTTCGGACCGCGGATGGGCACCTGGTATGCCGCGCTCGGTCGCGGCGACGGCTCCGCCGTCGTCGACGACACGCCCTGGGTGGCGCGCAGTCACTCGCGCGAGACGACGTATCAGGTCAACCTCGCGACGCCCGAGGAGATTCGCGTCGCGATCGAGGTCCTCGTCGATCAAGTGCTCGCCGACTGCGCCAAGGAAGGCCGGCCGGTCACCCGGGTCGGCCTAAAGGTGCGCTACGCCCCCTTCTTCACGGTCAACCGCTCCAAGAAGCTGCGCGCCCCGACCACCGACAAAGCCCCGGTGCTCGACGCCGTCCTCGCCCTCGTGGCCGGCATGGAGCCGGGCCGCGAAGTCCGGCTCCTTGGCGTGCGCGGCGAGATGGTGATGCCAGCGGAGCCGGACGACCGGGTCGAGCGCACCCCGACGCGCGGCCGAGTTTGAACGGGCCTTCGGAATACCGATCGAGTGGTCTGCGGCCCAGGACGCGCCTGCCCGCGCCGGCCATCGGAGGCGATTGGTATTCCGACGGCACGCTCGGGATATGTTGGCCGGGTGCCAGTGCTGCCGCGAGCCCTCTTCGGCGACCTCTTCGACGACGCCGCCGTCTTCCCACCGGGCAACAGCCCGCTCGATGCGGCGGTCGCCGGTCACCGTCGCCTGCGGCGCAGCCCGTATGCCGATCTGGTCGGCCCGCTCCTCCTCCCGCCCGCGTCGGTCGCTGCGGCCGCGGACCTGGCGGGCCTCGCCGACCTGACGCCCGCACCACCCGGCGGCGCGGTCGAGCCCGAGGACGCCGATCCCGGCCCACTCGATGTCGCCATCACGGCCCGACCGGACGCCGACCTGGTCGAGCTGGGCACCGCGGTCCGCACGGCCGCGCGCGACGACCGGCTCGAACTTCGCGGCGTCGAGCTGGGTTGGTTCGAGAACTGGCGAGAGCTCCAGATCGATTCTCCCGCAATCGTTCTGGAGTTGCCGCGGGGCACCGAACAGTCGCTGGCCCTGACCGATCTCGCGACCGCGATCGCCGAGGGCGAGCCGGGCAACTCGCGCATCATCGCGAAATTCCGCACCGGCCGCACCCCGCTGTGGGACTGGCCACCGGAGCGCGAACTCGCCCGCGTCATCCAGTCCGCCATCGCCATGGACGTCCCGCTGAAGCTGACCGGCGGGTTGCACCATGCGGTGCGTTCGACGCTCTCGGACGGTGAGCACCACGGTGTGCTCAACATCCTGACCGTCGTCGCCGACGCGCGCGCCGGGCGCCCCCTGGCCGAGTTGACCGCGACCTTGGCCCGCCGCGAACCAGGCCCCCTGGTCGACCGGCTCGCCACACTCACCGCCGCCCAGGTGACGCGGCTGCGGGCGGCATTCTCGGCATACGGTTGCTGCGATGTGCTCGAGCCGATCCACGAACTCACCGAACTCGGTGTGCTGGAAGGAGTTTCCTGACTTGGACTGGTGGCACGAACTGCCCGCCGACGAGCCTTTCGGCCTCGCCAATCTCCCGTATGCCGTGGCGGACTTCCCCGACGGCGCGCGCGTCGTGGCGCGAATCGCCGACCACGCACTCGACCTCGCTCGGTGCGCCGAGCACGCCGGCATGGAGTCGGGGGCGGTCTGGGACCGGCCCTCGCTCAACGCCTTCCTCGCCGAGGGACCCGCTTCGTGGGCCGCCGCCCGCACCTGGCTTCAGGACACGCTGCGCGATCAGACGTATGCCGATTGCGTTGCGCCGCACCTGCATCCACTCGACGGGCTGGACTTGCTGCTGCCGCTCGAGGTCGCCGACTATGTCGACTTTTATGCCAGCGAACATCACGCGACCAATGTCGGCGAGCTGTTCCGGCCCGGGCAACCCGCGCTGACGCCGAACTGGAAGCACCTGCCGATCGGCTATCACGGACGTTCTGGGACGGTCGTCGTGTCGGGCACCGATGTCGTTCGGCCGTGCGGCCAGCGCAAGGGGCCGAACGACCCGGAGCCGGTCTTCGGCCCAAGCGTCCGGCTCGACATCGAGTGCGAACTCGGCTTCGTCGTCGGCGGCTCGTCGGCGATCGGTGAGCCCATCGCGCTCGACCGGGCGTGGGAGCACATCTTCGGCGTCGTTCTGCTCAACGACTGGAGTGCCCGTGACATCCAGGCCTGGGAATATGCCCCGCTCGGCCCCTTCCTGGGCAAGAGCTTCGCGACGTCGATCTCGGCCTGGGTGGTGCCGATGGCCGCGCTGAGCGCCGCCCATGTCCCGCTGCCGGCGCAGGACCCGGCGCCGCTGCCGTATCTGCGCGGCGACGCGGCCACCGGGCTCGACATCTCTTGTGCCGTGACCTGGAATGACACCCTGGTCTCGACACCGCCCTTTGCGCAGATGTACTGGTCGCCCGCGCAGATGCTCGCCCACCTCAGCGTCAACGGCGCGAGTACGCGGCCAGGGGATCTCTTCGGCTCGGGCACGATCTCGGGCCCGGCCAAGGAAACCCGGGGAAGCTTCCTGGAGCTGAGCTGGAATGGCGCCGAACCAGTCACCCTGGGTGACGGCTCCACCCGCAGCTTCCTTCAGGACGGCGACACGATCACGCTGACGGCGACCGCCCCGGGCCCCGGCGGCTCGGTGATCGGCTTCGGCGCCTGCACCGGCACCATCCGCCCCGCCCTGACCTCATCACCGTGAGAGTGGGTCAGGGGCGCGGGGCCGCCTTGCCGCGCACCACATTGGTGCCCGCGATCTTGTCGTGTAGGGCTTGCTTGCGCGGGTCCCACAGCGGCCACAGATAGTCGGCGATGCCGACCAACGACAGCAGGAACCCGATCGCTCCCGGCACCAGGCTGAAGACGTTGAGCGCGAGGATCAACGCATAACGCCGCATCGCCACGAGCACCGGCAGCGGCCCGGGCCGCTCGCGCTCGCGGACGCTGATCCCGAGCGCCATCTTGCCCGGGGTCGCGCCCTTCTTCGTCAGGAAACCGACGTGGTAGGCCAGCCCGATGACCATCGTGATCGCCACAAACGCCAGGAAGTTGCCCCCGGTCATATAGCTCGCCAGGTCTGCAGATACCTTGTCGAGCCCGGCCGTGTCATTGGTCCGGATCGCCTCGGTGAACGAATCGATCCACGGCTGGAGCGCTTTGAGCAGGAAATACCCGCCGAAGATCCCCGACAAAATGCCGCTGATCAGCGCGTCGATGATGTAGGCCCCGACCCGTTGCCACCACCCAGCGAGCGGCACCCCGTCGGGAGTGGTGGGGCCGGCCGGCCGCGCAGCATACGTCCCCCATTGCGCACCGGGCTGCGGGGCACCCCACTGGTTCGGCGGCTGGCCTGCGCCGGTCGGTGGGGTGGGCGTGGAGCCGCCCCGCCAGCCATACGGGTCGTTCGTCGGCGTCGCCGTGGGCGGCGTGGCGGGTGGGACAACGGGTGCGGTCGTCGCCGGGCGCGTCGCGCGTGGGGTCGTATGCCGGGTCCACACGATCCCGTCGAAATAGCGTAGTTGGTCGGGGTGTTCCGGGTCGTCGTACCAGCCGGCCGCGGTGGGGGTGCTCACCGACGGATTCTCGCACGTATGCCCGAACGACCCCGAGGCCTATGCTCGCCTCATGATCGAGCAGAAGCGCATCCTGGCCACCTCCATCCCCGGCCCCAAGAGCCAGGCGATGCAACAGCGCAAGCTCGCCACGGTCTCGGCCGGCGTCGGGACCGGCCTGCCGGTCTACATCGAAGCCGCCCAGGACGGCATCCTGCGCGATATCGACGGCAACCAATTGATCGACTTCGGCTCCGGCATCGCCGTCACCAGTGTCGGCAATGGCAATCAGCGCGTTATCGACGCGGTGCAGCGGCAGATCGCCGACTTCACGCACACCTGCTTCATGGTGACCCCGTATGAGGAGTACCTCGACGTCTGCGAACGCCTCGCCGCGCTCACCCCGGGTGAGCACGAGAAGCGCTCCGCGCTCTTCAACTCCGGCGCCGAGGCCGTCGAGAACGCCATCAAGATCGCCCGTGTAGCCACCAAGCGGCAGGCGATCGTCGCTTTCGACCATGGCTACCACGGCCGGACCAACCTGACGATGGCGCTGACCGCCAAGAACATGCCCTACAAGGACGGCTTCGGGCCATTCGCGAGCGAGATCTATCGGGTGCCGATGGCCTATCCCTACCGCTGGCCGACCGGCGCCGAGCACTGTCTCGAGGAGGCCTTCGACGGCTTCGTCGCGCAGGTGCAGGCGCAGGTGGGCGAGGACAATGTTGCGGCCGTGATCATCGAGCCGATCCAGGGCGAGGGTGGTTTCATCGTGCCGCCGGACGGCTTCCTGACAGCCGCGGCCCAGTGGTGCCGCGACGCCGGGATCCTGTTCATCGCCGACGAGATCCAGTCCGGTCTGTGCCGCACGGGTGACTGGTTCGCCGTGGATCACGAGGGTGTCGTCCCCGACCTGGTCACCACCGCCAAAGGGCTCGCGGGCGGGATGCCGCTCGCCGGGGTGACCGGGCGCGCGGAACTGATGGACGCGGTGCATACGGGCGGCCTGGGTGGCACTTATGGCGGCAACCCGGTGGCGTGCGCGGCGGCGATCGCGGCGCTGGATTCGATGCAGGAGGACGAGCTTTGCGCCAAGGCCCGGGCGATCGAGGACACCATCTTGCCGCGGCTGAAGGAGATCGCCGACAAGACCGGCGTCATCGGCGACATTCGCGGCCGGGGCGCCATGCTCGCCATCGAGTTGGTGTCCGACCAGGTCGCCAAGACCCCGAACGCGGCGCTCACTGCCGCGGTCAACAAGGCGTGCCACGCGCGCGGCCTGGTCACCTTGACCTGCGGCACCTATGGCAATGTCTTCCGCTTTCTGCCGCCGCTGACGATCGCCGAGGACCTGCTGCACGAGGGTTTGGACATCCTCGACGAGGCCTTCACCGAGGCCTTGGCCTGATCCAGGGGATCCAACAATCGAGCCACGGCTGCCTAGGCCGCTGCTCGCTGGGATCACGGCCCGGAGACAATCGCTGTGTGCGCAGGCGCCGGATGTCCATCTGGTCCGCGCTGGGCAGAGGCGGTGCGGGAGCGGTGGCGGCTGTCCTGGCCCTGGGCGCGTGCACGTCGTCGGCAACTCCCCGTCCGACTAGCCCGATCATGCTCGACTCCGATGGTCTTGCGGTCATCGTGGCCGGCGAGGGCGGGGACTGCCTCGATGAGTGCGCACCGGCGCCGGTCTTCCTGGGCCACGACTATGTCGAGGCGACAGACGAACTGGTCAAGCCCGATCTGGTCAGCGACATCCGGATCGGCGCCGACGGCCCGCTGGAGACGATGCACGACGTGCGTGCGATCCGCGGCATCGATCCGCGCACGGCCTTCGCGGCGAAGGTGCAGGGCAAGGACGGGTGGATCCTCGTACGCCGCACCCGCGAGCGCTTCGGCGCCCCCGAGGTGCCCGCAGCTGAGCTGGGCCACGACGCGCTTTGCGGTCACGATCAGTCGCGTCCGCGGCCAGTGGTGGCCGGTCGGGGTGCGGGGGGCCGATCCTGTCGAGCGCCTGATCTGGCCGCGGCCGATGCCGCCGCACGCGGCATGACGTATGCCGTTGCTACGCTGAGTTGGCCGCCAGACAGCCGTCCGCTGCCGGGCCCGGTGACCAACCCGGTGGCGGCGCCAGGCCCGGGCCTGCCGGTGGTGCACTATCCGAAGCAGAACTGCAAGGACACGGACGCGTGCCCGGCTCCCGAACCGATAATCGGCGAGGACCACCTCTGGGGTCAGTGTGTGCCCGTGCCGCGGAGAAAATTTCGGAGGTGGTGCTCGCAAGCGAGAGCGCCCCGGGCCGGGGCGACGAGGTTCGCCAGGTCCTGGGCCCGGCCCCGTTGACGGCCGTGGCGATGCCGGGACGGTGCGAGGACCCGAGGGCCGGGACCCTGTTGCGGCGCACGCCGGAATCGAACGGCCCCTCCCCCCGGTCCTTCGAGTCCCCCGTGCCCCCCGAGCCCCGTCCCTAACCTCTGCTCGCAGGGGTTAGGTGTCCTCCAGCAGGGTCTACCTTGCCTACGATGTGCTGAGTCGGGCGGCCGATCTCCCGGGAGCGCCTGTGCCCGTCACTCGGTAGCCATACTCGCCGCCGTAGTAGTCAAGTACCCGCTGCAACCGACTCGGGACGGCCATGGCGTGGATGCTATCGACGCTGCCGCCCGGACCACCCCGCTTCGACGCCCACCTCAGCGCACCAGTCGACGCTCCTCCGCCACCGAATTGCCCCCGTCGACGAGCAGCACCTGTCCGGTCACATAGGCCGCACCGGATGTGGCGAGCCAGGCGATCGCCGACGCAACCTCGGCCGGCGTGCCTGAGCGCCCGAGGGGCACCCGTCGGCCCTCCTCCACCTCGGCCGCAGTCTGCGAGCCCGTCGCGATCCACCCCGGGGCGACCGCGTTGACGGTCACGCCGTGCGGCGCTTCGTCCACGGCAAGCGCCCGCGTCAGGCCGACCAGCCCTGCCTTCGCCGCGGCATACGCCACGTCCCCGCGCATCGCCATGGCCGCGCCGGTCACGCTGGTGACATTGACAATGCGCCCGCCACCTGACGTTCGCACGTGCGGCAATGCCGCCCGGCACATCACGTATGCCGTGTCCAAGTTGCGCGCGAGGGACGCGCGCCAGCGCTGCGGATCGGTCTCGTCGATCCCGCCCTCGAGATAGTCGCCGTCACCCACCGTGACCATGCCGGCATTGTTGACGAGAATGTCCACCCGGCCCGTGCGCAAGACCCCCTCTGCGACAAGGGCTTCCGCGCTTCCGGCAATCGTCAGATCACCGACCAGGCCGTATGCCTTGTGCCCGTCCGCCCGCAACTGCGCCACCCGCTCGTGCACCGGGCCGGTGGTCGCGCCGAGCACTAGTGCCGCGCCCAACTCACCGAGCGCCCGGGCGGTGGCGAACCCGATCCCGGATGCCGAGCCGGCGCCGGTGATCAGCGCTGTCCGGCCGCTCAGGTTGAATCCCGCGGGACGCACGAGCGACAGCCTAGGCCGCCGTCGCTGCTTGAACTCCGCGCTCCGCGCCTCAGCACCCCCCTGCCCAAAGAGGTCCGTCGGGTCACCAGGCCTCCGGCCCCCAGCAACCCCCTCACCCCTGCCCACCGCCTCGCTCCTGACGCGGAGCCTCGCGCACTCAGCCGGTCAGAGCGCCACGTGTTCCGGCACGACCTCGCAACTCTCCCCCGACTGCTCGCCATGCCCGTACCAGTTAACCCGGTCGGAATCGCAGACGGTCACCTCCGCGGACTCTCGCGCCCCGGCGAAGCCGATCCGGCTGCCCGTGCCCACCGGCTCGATGTGGATCGTGGCGAAGGACCCATCCTGGGCGAAGGTCCCCTCCCACCCGCGAACGCGGATCCGGCAGCCACCAACGTGGGTGATCCGGTTGAACGTGACCGGCTCGTCAAGGACGTTCCCCGACCCCGCGGCGGAAGACCGTTGCCGCATGACCAGCGACCACTGTCCGGCTCACTCGTCGGCAACCGCTCGAGCTTGCCGGTCGGCGCTCGGCGCCACGACCTGAGCGAGCACCGCGATGCCGAGACCGAGCCCCACGGCGAGGGCGAGGACCCACCGCCATCCGGCTCGATGCCGCCTCGGCGCCACGGATGACGTCGCTTCGATCACGCTGCCGACGCTAGAGCCCCGGGCGCCCGCCACACCTGAGTACGACAACCCAGGCCCGCGCGAACCTCGGCCGTCCTCAAGGCCCCGGCCGACGACGAGCCCGCGTACTGTGCCCCTCGTGGCCAACTCCACCATCGCCGACGCCGGTGACGCGAGCGTGGCAGAGCGCTCGCGCAATCTGCGACGGATCGGCCTGACCCTCTTTGCCCTACCCGTGCTCGGCGCGGCTCTGGGCGTCTTCGGACCGAACGCCGGCCACGTGTCTGCGACCGGGTCGGCCTACCGGCTCGGCGTGGACTACCCGCGCGCCACCCGGTCCAGCATCGTCACCCCGCTCGTCGTCACCGTGACCCGGCCGGGCGGTTTCGGCGACGACCCGGTGATCGTGGCCGTCGATCAAGGCTTCCTCGATCGCCTGGACTTCCAGAACTGGTATCCCAACCCGTCCGCCGAGTCCAATGACGGCGACACCACAATCTACGAGTTCGACCCCCCGGACGGCGACACGCTGCGGGTCAGCCTCGATGCGCGCACCGGCCCCAACCAGGGCTACTCACACAACACGTATGCCGTGGCCGTCCTCACCGACGCCCACACACCGGCCGCCCGCGTCACCTTCCGCACGATCTTCTGGCCGTGAGGGGCGCGTCGTGGAACTGATCATCCGGACCGTTGTCATCTTCTTCGCGCTCTGGCTCGTCATGCGGGTCGCCGGCAAACGCCAGGTCGCGAACATGGATGCCTTCGACCTGGTGACAATCATCGTTCTCGGTGGCGTCGTCACCCAGGGCATCCTGCAAGAGGACTACTCGGCCGTGAGCGCCGTCGTCGCTCTCGGGCTGGTCACCCTGCTCTCGGTGGGCCTGTCCTGGCTGGGTTGGCGCTTCCGGAAGGTGGGGTCGGTGATCGAAGGCAAGCCGACAATCCTGCTGCGCGACGGCCGACCGGACCTCCGCGCGATGGCCGCCGAACGCGTCTCCGAAGCGAATATGTTCGCTGCGGCCCGCGAACACGGCCTGCGCTCGCTCGAGGACGCCGACCTGATCGTCCTGGAGGCCGACGGCGCCTTCAGCTTCTTCGTCCGCGACGACTCCGGCGAGGCCGACCCGCCCGACGACACCAAGGCGCAAGCCGTCTGAGCGACTCGGTGCCGGCGGGGACTCCGCGCCGATAGGTCGCTCCGAGCGACCCGCGGCCGTTTCAGAGGTTGCCGCGCTTGTCCTGTTCGCGCTCGATCGACTCGAACAGGGCCTTGAAGTTGCCTTTGCCGAAGCCCAGTGACCCGTGCCGCTCGATGATCTCGAAGAAGACGGTCGGCCGGTCGCCGAGGGGCTTGGTGAAGATCTGCAGCAGATAGCCGTCCTCATCGCGGTCGACGAGGATCTTGCGCTTCTGCAACTCCTCGATCGGCACGCGCACCTTCCCGATCCGCGCGCGCAGCTCTGGGTCCTCGTAGTAGGCGTCGGGCGTGTCCAGGAACTCGACGCCTTCGAGGGTCAACGCGTCGACGGTCGCAAGGATGTCATTGGTCGCGAGCGCGAGATGCTGCGCGCCGGGGCCGGTGTAGAAGTCGAGATACTCATCGATCTGGCTGCGCTTCTTGGCGATCGCCGGCTCGTTGAGCGGGAACTTCACGCGGTGGTTGCCGTTGGCCACGACCTTGGACATCAGCGCCGAATAGTCGGTGGCGATGTCGTCGCCGACGAACTCGGCCATGTTCACAAAGCCCATGACCTTGTTGTAGAAGGCCACCCAGTGGTCCATCCTGCCCAGTTCGACATTGCCGACGACGTGATCGAGCGCCTGGAAGAGCCGCTTCGGCGCCCCCTCTCGCTTGACGAAGCCGGAGCTGCGGGCGACATACCCCGGGACGTGCGGCCCGGCATACCGCACGCCGTCGACCACCCGCTGAACCAACGTATGCCGCGTCTCGCCATAGGTGGCGATCGCCGCCAGCCGGACGGTCCCGAACTCGTCGGACACGTCGTAGGGCTCGGCGAGGACCGTGGCGCCCGCGCGGCGCGCCTGCGCGATGCACTTGTCGACATCCGGCACTTCCAGGCCGATGTCGACGACGCCGTCGCCGTGCTTGGCGTGATGGGCAATCAGCGGGCTCTTGGGGTCGACGGCACCCTTGAGGACGAAGCGGATGGAGCCCGACTTGAGCACGAAGGCCTTGTGGTCCCGGTTGCCGGTCTCCGGCCCCGAGTAGGCGATCAGGTCCATCCCCCAGGCGGACTGGAAGTAATGCGCCGCCTGGGTCGCGTTGCCGACCACAAAGACGATGGCGTCCCAGCCGGTGACGGGGAAGGGATCGGCGCTCTCGTCGTATTCGACGAGGCCGACGAGCTGCTTCAATTGCTGCAGGTCGAGATTCGCCTGGCGTTCCTGCTCGGTCAACTCCATTGTTGCGTCGCTCATCCCCCGAGCGTGACCGATGGACGACATCATGCGCAACCTGCCTGAGTAGCTTTACTCAATTTGCTCAGTCACCAAGCATTTTGACCGGTCAACGTGGGACGATTCCATCGTGGCCCCCCCAGCACCCTTCCCTATCGACGCCCTGGATGCGCGGCTGATCGATGTCTTCACCGACGACCCCGACGTGGGCGTCCTCGGTGCCGCCCGCACCCTTGGTGTGGCCCGCGGCACCGTCCAGGCGCGCCTGGAGCGCCTACAGCAGCGCGGCGTCATTCGCTCCTTCGCGCCGACGCTGAGCCCGCACGCCCTGGGCTTCCCGGTGACGGCCTTCTGCACCCTGGAGATCCGCCAACGCCAAGGTCACGGGCCCGTCGTCGCCCACCTGGCCGCGATCCCGGAGGTGCTCGAGGTGCACTCGATCACCGGCGCGGGCGACCTGCTCATCCGGATCGTCGCGCGCGACAACGCCGACCTCGGTCGGGTCATCGACGCGGTGGTCGACGATGTGCACGTCATCCGCGCCAACACCTCGATCACCATGGTCACCCACCTCGAACTGCGCACCGGGCCGCTGGTGCTGCGCGCGCTCGAAGGCTGACCGGCCGAGCCGACCACCCCGCATACGCCGATGGGGCGCCCCCGCGAAGGGTGCGCCCCATTGTGCAGTCACGCGCGTATGCCGCAGCGCGGCACACGAGTCAGCCGCGGAAGGCCGCCCACTGCGCCTTCATACGAGCGTTCTGGCCTGCCGTGAACATGGTCATGCACGCGTCATAGGTGTAGTCCATGAAGTTCTTGATCGGGTCATTGCCCGGCGAGGAACAGGTGTTGCGGCCGGTCGGGCAGCCGAAGGCCGGCGAGGCCTCGGCGGGGGTGTCGGCGACCTGGTCGCCCTGGCCGCTACAGCCGCCCTGGAAGGTGTGCCACAGACCCATCCAGTGACCGACCTCGTGGGTGGCGGTGTCACCGAGGTTGTAGTTCGCTATGTTGCCGCCCGGCAGGGACTGGTCGAGCAGGACGACACCGTCCATCTTGCTGCCGGCCCCGCTGGAGGGGAAGGTCGCCCACCCGAGCAGGTTGCCGCCGAGGCTCGCGGTGTAGATGTTGAGGGTGTCGGTGCCGCCCTTGCGCAGCGCGGTCTTCATGGCCCGCTCGGCCGCCGTGCCCGGCTGGAGGTTGTTGTACCAGGTCGCGTTGTTGGTCTTCTTGGTCGCCACCAGCTTGAAGGTGAAACCGGCGGTCTTGTAGGCGGCGTTGAGGACCGCAATCTGCTTGGTGATGCGCGTCTGCGGGATATTGCCCTTGGTGCCGGCGGTGATCACGTTGAAGTAGACGGGCACGCTCACCACGGCTGCGGGGGCCCGGCCGGCGGCGTCGACGGCGCGTCCGGAGGCGTCGAGGTGCAGGCCGCGATCCTTCAGTGCCTGGGCGAACATCCGCTCGGCATTGGCGACCTCGGTGGGCGAGGCGCTATTCGGGTCCTTGCCGTGCGCACCCTCGGCCAGCCGGCCGACGGCGTCGGTGTGCGTGACGCAGGCCCCGGCCGGGCCGTCGACCGCACCGGCGGGCTTTGCTTGTGCGGGCAGGGCCCCGAGGCCGACCACCAGCAGGGCGGCGCTCGGAAGCGCCAGAGCAAGACGTCGAGACATGACGCTCGGTTCCTTTCGTTGTTCCCCTGAGGCCGGCACGGCGGCGCCGGTCACGCGTTAGAACCTAACCCCATCGGGCGCCAGAGCGAAGAGAAACGCGCGAAATGCCTGCCCAGCGAGCTCAGTCCTCGCCGTCGGCCGGCGGCCGCAGGCCCTCGTAAATCTCCTTGCACACCGGGCATACCGGGAATTTGTTGGGGTCGCGGCCGGGGACCCAGACCTTGCCGCACAAGGCGACGACGGGCTCACCCGACAGCGCGGATTCGAGGATCTTCTCCTTGCGCACATAGTGCGCGAAGCGCTCGTGGTCGCCCGGCTCCTGCAGTTGTGGCACGACCTCGGTGCGCTCGAGCAGCGCGGTGCTCGTCTGCGGGCCGTCGGGCTGGTCCAGACCGGGAGTCTCGCTCATGGTGCGAAAGTCTAGGTCGCCGCGACGCTTCAGTTCAGCGACGGATCCTTGGGGAAGGTCGCCACCAGCGCGAAGGGACCCGCCTGGCGGGCGAGCACGTCATGCCAGAGCGCGCCGCTCTCCGGCGCGAAGACGTCCTGGGCCTCGCGAGGCACCACAAACCAACTGCCGCCCTCGATCTCCGACTCCAGTTGCCCGGCACTCCACCCGGCATACCCCGCATAGATGCGCACGCCATGGACGAGTGCGGACACGGCCGATGGGTCACTGTCGAGATCGACGAGCCCGACGCTGCCGAAGAGCCTGCGCAGTCCCTCCCCGTCGCCCGAACGCGCCGGCATGGCGACGACCCCCAGGGCCGTGTCGAACTGGACCGGCCCACCGTGGTAGACGACAGGGGCGCCCGCCGCCAGCCGGCCCCACCCGGGCAGGATCGCGTCGATCTCGGCATCGAGCGGCCGGTTGAGAATGATGCCCTGCGCTCCCTCGTCGTCGTGGTGCAGCACCAGGATCACGCTGCGGAAGAAGACACCCTCATCGATCTCGGGCGTGGCGACCAGCAACTGCCCGCTCAGGTCCGTCGTCCGCATACGTCCCATTCTCCCGTATGCCGTGCCACACGACGGCGGCCGACACCAGACCCAGCAGGTCGGCTGTCAGGTCGCCGAAGGAGCCGTCGCGGGAGGGGATGAGCGTGGCCTGGAGGATCTCGGTCACCGGGGCATAGACGGCCAAGCCGGCCAACCAGGGCCGCCTCGGCAGGCCCGCCAGCAGCCCGAGGAAGGCCGGCACCGCGAAGATCAGGACGTGGATCATCTTGTCGGCATACGAGAACAGCGGCACCCCGTCACCGCCCGGCATGAACACGGCCACGGCATTCGCGAGCAGGGCGAGCGCGGTGAGTACGCGCAGAGGCAGGCGGTAGCGGGAGCGGAGCACGACGTCCTCGATCGAATTGGGCCGGTCGGCCGCACGGGGCGTGCCGGACAACTACTGTGCCGCACATGGATGAGTTCGTGGAAATGACCGGGACCGGGACGGCGTCGGCGCCACCGGATGTCGTCGTGCTGGACCTGTCGGTGCGAGCCCCCGGATCCTCGGTCGCGGCCGCGCTGGGATCGGCCGACCAGGGCATGGCGGCGGTCATCGGCCTCGCCAAGGAGCGCGGGGTGCGCCCGAGCGATCTGCAGACCACGTCGGCGAGCGTCTATCCGCAGTACGACCGCGAGGGCGTCAATGTCAATGGCTATGTAGCGCAACAATCTTTGCGCCTGCGGGTCCGTGAGCGTGACCAGGTCGGACTGTTGATCTCGGCCTTCTCCGATGCGATCGGCAACACCTTGACGATCGACAACATCTCGTTGCAGATCGCCGATCCGGCACCCTTGTTCACCGAAGCCCGCCGCGGGGCCTTCGCCGACGCCGAAGGCAAGGCGCGCCAGTTCGCCAGCCTGGCCGGTCGCTCGCTGGGCCAGGTCGTCTGGCTGGTCGACGCTGTCTCCTCCGGCGCCGGCCCAATGCCCATGGCCGTGATGGCGGCGGACACCGCCAAACGGATGTATGCCGGCAGCACCCCGGTCGAGATGGGCGAGAACAGCGTCTCGGTCATCATTACGGTTCGTTGGGCCTGGACCTGACGTATGCCGTGGCTCGACATCCTCGGCTGGGCCGGTTCGGCCCTGCTGGTGGTCTCGGTCATGCAGACGCGCATCCTTCGGCTGCGCCTGCTCAACCTGGCCGCGACGATCGCGCTGCTGATCTTCAACTGGGGGTTGGGCATCTGGTCGATGGTCGCCATGAACGCAGTCCTGGCCGCCCTCAATGTCTTCTATATCGCCAAGCTCCAGCGTGAACGGCGGGCGGGGAGCACGGCATACGAGGTGTTGTCGGTGGACTCCGACGACACCTATCTGACGCACTTCCTGCGCCGTCAGGCGCGCGATATAGCCAGCTTCAATCCCGGGTTCACCGGCTCGGTCGCGTCGGGCGCGGCGGCCTACCTGATCCAGCACGGCAATGAGACGGTGGGCATCGTCATCCTTCGCGACGCCGGCGGCGGTGACGCCCAGGTCGAGCTGGACTATGTCACCCCGCCCTATCGCGATCTCTCCCCCGGCGAGTTCGTCTATCGCGAGAGCAATCTGTTCGCGCGCAAGGGTTTTCGGCGGGTTCTGACGCCGCCCGGGATGCTCGCGCCCTATTACGCGCGGCTGGGTTTCACCCGCGACGGGGATCATTGGGTGCTGGCGGTGCGGGATTCGAGTCCGGCAGCGTGATGAGGTCAGCCCGCGGTCCGGCCGTGGCCGGCACCGGTGGAGGTGGCGGGAATCGAACCCGCGTCCACTGACGATGAACCAGGACTTCTCCGGGTGCAGTGCGCTAGGGATTTTCTCGGCCCCAGGGCTGGCGCGCACACCTTCCCTGACAGGCCCAGTCGGATGAGCGTCCCGCGCCGCCCCCCGACAAGAGCGACGCGGCAAGTTTCCTAGCTGACGCCAGGCACTGAGACGGAAACTAGCTCAGGCTGACGGACTTCGAGGCTCGCTCAGGCGGCGAGGGCGAAGTCGGTGCGCTTGGAGTTGGCACCTATTGGTTTGCACGGAGCGTTCACGAGATAACCGTGCATCCTCGACCCGCTTCCCCTGGCAGACCGGCCAATGTCGAAACCGATCACCCCCTGGGAGCAGGCTGCCTCATCACGCTGTGGACTTGTCAATCCGGTCCGGTGTCGGACCGATGCATCAGTATGACCGGTGAACGTCGCCGTGCCCAAGTCCATTCCTGCCCCGGAGCCCGTATGCCGTCCCCTCACCAAGCGTGCGCCCGCCGGCTCGCGGCGACATCGCTGGCCGCCATCGCCGTGTCGGCGTGCACGGGCGGGCCCGGGCCGGACGCCGAGCCGACGCCGCGAACCCGGTCGTCCACAGTCGTCGCTCCGCCCGCGGCCAGGACACCGCCTGGCTGCGTCGTCAACACCGCCCTGCCCAACCGGTCGATCGCTGCGACCATGCGCCCGATGCCCGGCACCGCTGCATCCATCCGGGCACTCGCGGCCCTGCCGGTGGCACCTCGGGAGCGCGGCACCGACTTCTGCCGGGCGGCATTTGGGCCCGATACCTGGCCCGATCTGGACGGCAACGGGTGCTCGGCGCGGCAGGATACCCTGCGCCGCCAGGCCCGGAGGGTCCGCCTCGGTGTGATCAGGAGCCATAGCACCGGCTGCCACGAAGTGCTGGGCGGGACGTGGATCGACGCCTATACGGGCGCGGTGCTGACCGGCGCGAATATGAAGGATCCGCGCACAGCGGGCACGATTCAGATCGACCACGTGGTCTCACTCTTCGACGCCTGGGTCTCCGGAGCGCGGACCTGGCCACCGGCCAAGCGCGTCCAGTTCGCCAATGACACCTCTGTCCACGAGCTGTATGCCGTTGCGGCCCAAACAAACTTCGACAAGAGCTACCGCAGCGTCGAGAGCTGGCAACCGGCTCCGGCTGCGCGCTGCCGCGTGGCGCGAGCCGTGGTCGAGGTGAAAACGGCATACGGGCTGTCGGTCACGGCGGGGGAACGGGACGCGCTCGCGAGCATGCTGCACACCTGCTGATCACTGAAATCAATCCGTTACCAACCGACGTTTCACCCCCGGCGTCGAATGAATGAGTCGGCCGGAACGCGGCCGACGCAATCAAAAACACTCTCCCCCAAAGGATTTCGCCATGCCCGCAAACCTGTTGACCGCCGCCGCTGCCACCCTCGCCGCACTCGTCCCCGGCGCTGCCGCGCTCGCCCCGGCGGTCACCCTTACGTCGGCCACTACGGCAGTGGTTGCTGCGTCCGCCGAGCGGTGCGCGACGCCGGCGATGTTCACCTTCACCCCGACGTCCGGCAGCTACTTGGGCGCCAAGATCACCCGCGAAGTCGTCGCCGGCGCCGCCAACTGCGCGAGCGCCAAAGGCGTGCCGAGCTTCGTCAAGAGCGTGAACGCGAGCGCGAACGCCCAACTGGCGCAGTGGAAGACGGACTGGAAGTCAATGAAGGTTCCAGGGCTGCCGACCATGGGCAGCTACGGCCGCACCAATTCGGTCGTGACGGACGTGCCCGGGCTGGTCGTGCTCAAGGGCCGCGCGTACCTCTACTACGGCGGGGCGCACGGCGTCGACACAGTGACCTACGACATCCTCAACACCGGCACCGGCGCGCTTGTCACGAAGTACAGCATGCTGGACGAGATGCAGGGCCTCGGAGGCCCGAACTGGAACTTCGAGCGCGAGCTCAACCACTGGGCCCCGACAATCGAAGGGCTGCCGGCCGGCCCCATCACCCGCGACCTGGTCTCCCTCTATCCCGCCCGCACCGGGATGCACGTCGCCGTCGGCCACTGCGCCGCGTATGCCTGCGCCGCCGGCGTCGTGGAATACACCATTCCCTGGTCCAGCCTGGTCGCCCCCGACGCCGACCTCAGCTTCGTCCCGAATGCCTGGGGCCACTGATCCTCAGATCATCCATAGGTGGTAGCAGCGGAGGCAAAGTGTGCGCTGTAGCGCACGCTTTGCCTTCCCTACTGACGGGTCGCGATCCCCTTTCGGGTCCGATCTACCAGCTGCCGCCGGAGGAGCCGGAGCCGCCACCGCCGGAGAAGCCGCCTCCCCCACCGAAGCCACCGCCGCCGTCGAAGACGCTCGTCCCCGACGACCCGGCCGTGGACACGAACGTGCCCGCCGCCTGGGTGGCAAAGTCGTCCACGCCGGAGGTGATCGAGTCGAAGAAGCCACCGGTGCCCCAGTTGGGCCCGATGTACCAGATCGGCGGGTTGATCGCCACGCCCGCGGCGGCCGCCGCCGCGGCCACTTCCTCGAAGGTTTTCGACCACTTCTCGGCGACACCGAAGACGATGGCATAAGGCAGATAGCGCGAGAAGATCTGCTGCGCTTCCTCCCACTTGATCTGGCCGGCCTCGGCAGTGACGAGATACTGCTTGAAGCCCAGCGACTGCGCCAGCACCGCCGATCCGTCGGCCGTCCGGGACGCCATCCGACGCCCGAGCAACTGCACGATGACCCCGGACAGCGCCAGCCCGAGCGCCAAAATCGTGGTGCCAGACAACGGGATCGCCGACAAAGGGCGACCCGCGGGCAGCCGCCCGGCGAGGAAGAAGAAGGACATCACGCCGAGCAGGATCAGCGCGGATCCGAAGCCTGACCAGGTGTTGCGCTGCGACTGCGGCGAGCGCCGGAACCACCCGCGCCGCACCACCTCGTTGTACATCGAGCCCTTGACCGAGCTCAGTGTCGAGGCGAAATTGTTCTTCAACTCCGACAGTCGCACCTGGTCGCCCATCGCGAAGAGCCCGTCGAGGAGCACCTCTTCGTAAGAGCTCAGCGCCTGCGCCCCGCTCGGCGGCGTGGTGCGCGTCAGCATCCAGTCGGTACGCCCGAAGGACTTCTGGGTTTCGGTGATCGTCAAGTAGCCACGCACGGCCAGGTCGAGGATCGTCGCCGTCACATCGACGGTATTGGCCTCCTCGTCCAGGACCGTCCCGACCATGCCCGGCTGCACCCCGGGCGGCGGGTTGAACTGCACCGCCACCGCGCCCGGGCGCGAGCCGCGCACGACCGTGCCCCCGTCACCGGCCCCGGGCGAGAGCCCTGGCGTCAGGCCGGCATACTGCTCGTCGCGGCCACGCGTCCAGACGAGCATGCTCATCCCGGCCGCCGCGAGGAGCGGCAAGAAGACGCCCAGGCCACCGGTCAGCTGGCCGAGCAATCGGGACTCGGCGGGCGAGACGGTGGGGTCCGAACTACCCGAGCCCTCATTGCCCGTCGACCCCTCCACCAGATTGGGCGTCAGGTCCCCGAAGGCCGAACGCGGCAGGGACACCGCGACGGACATCGCCTGACCAGGCTCCAGATCGGTGTGCGCAAAGCGCGTCGGCGATCCGATCGCGGCCTCGCACAGGCTGTTCGAGCCGACCGGACCGTAGTTGCAGGCCGCCTGCAGCGGCGTCGCCGGCGCCTCGATTGTGGCGGTCACCGAGTCGTACCACTCCTCGTTCGCCGCGCCGACGACGTCCTGGACAAACTCCGCACGATCGCTGTCGATGGCATTGACGACCTTGGCGAGGGTGTAGGCGATGACGTAGGTCTGCGAGCCACTGACCGTCTCGTCCGGGCTGCCGATCCGCAGGTGCAGATACGCGCCATAGTCGCTCTCCTGGACGTCCGCCGGTGCGCCGGAGGGCGAGGAGACCTCCAGATCACTCAGTTCGTAATACCGATAGACGTCCTCGCGATTTTGATAACCCGCGCGGACGCGGATGTCGCGGGTGATGCCGTGCTTGGCCTCCCCGTCGGGGAAGGCGTGGGTGATGGTCTCGGTGATGCGCACCGAACCGTCCTTGTTCAGGACCATCGCATTGTCGTATGCCGTGTTGCGCTCCCCCGTGCCCACCGCCACGAAGCCGCGGTCGAGACCCGCCGGGGCCGCCCACGCGGGGACGAACACCCCGAGCGCAAGCACCAGGGCGACAATCAGGCTCGTGGCCCCGCGACGCACGGAGGTCACCGGCCCCGGCTGTGCAGGGCGCGGTCCATCTCGCGCTGGTCCTGTCGCTCGCGCAGCGCATGCCGCTTGTCGTAGGCCTTCTTGCCCGTGGCGATGCCGATCTCGACCTTCGCGCGACCGTCCTTGAAATACAGGGAGAGCGGCACGATGGTCCGCCCGCTGGCTCGGGTGGCGGCGTCGAGCTTGGTTAACTGATCTCGATGTAGCAGCAGCTTGCGGCGGCGTCGCGGTGTGTGATTGGTCCAGGTGCCCTGGACGTACTCGGGGATGTGCACGCCCTCGAGCCACAGTTCGCCACCGTAGAAGGTTGCATAGCCGTCGACGAGCGAGGCCCGGCCCATTCGCAGCGACTTCACTTCGGTGCCCATCAGCGCAATGCCCGCCTCGACGGTGTCCTCGATGAAGTAGTCGTGGCGCGCCTTGCGATTGCTCGCGATGACCTTGCGTCCCGCTTCCTTGACCACCGTGCCACTATCCTCGTCATCCGGGCGGCCGCAGGGTGCGACCGTCGGCGCTCACGCTACCTGGCCGATCCGACAACCTCGCGCGGAAATCGCGTCAGAGCCACTTGCGTGGGTCGACCGGGACGCCGTTCTCGCGGGTCTCGAAGTGTAGATGGCAGCCGGTCGACAAGCCGGTCGTCCCCACATACCCCACCAGTGCACCGCGGGCTATCGAACCGTAGCCGGCCACGATCCGGCTCATGTGGTTATAAGTCGTCGCCAAGCCGACGCCACGCTGGATGCCGTGCGAGATGATCACCTGGTTGCCGTAGCCGCCGCCCCAGCCGGAGCTGACGACGGTGCCCGGTGCCGCTGCATAGATCGGGGTGCCGCACGCCGCCGCATAGTCGCGACCGGCGTGGAGCCGCCAGTAGTGCAGGATCGGGTGGTAGCGCATCCCGAACTCCGAGGAGATCCAGCCCGAGGACGGTGCGGACAGGAATCCGCCGCTGGACGTCGGTGGGGGGTTCGTTGTCGGGTTGGCACTCCCCCCGCCGTTGTTGTTGTGCTCGGCGGCGCCCGCCGCGGCCGCAGCCGCGGCGGCCTTGCGCTTGCGTTCCTCTTCGGCCGCGATCGCGGCGAGCTTCTTGGTGATCTTGTCCGACTCAGCGTTGAGGTCGGCGATCCGGTTCTTCTCCGCCGACCGCTGGGTCTCCAAGCTGGAGGTCAGCGCGGCCTGCTGAGAAACCAGGCTGTCCAGCTCGGCCTTAGCCGCAGCAGCCGCCTGGGTGGCCGCCGTCGCCGCCGCCTGTGCCTGCTCAGTGCGCCGCTGCGCCTGCTGGGTCCGGGCGCGCAGGGCGGCCAGGTGATCGGAGGTCGCGGTCAGGCTCGCCGACTGCGTGGACAACCTGGTCAGGGCGCCATTCTGGATGTCCATGACGGTGTCGGCCATGGCCATCCGGTCGGCTAACTGCTGGGGATCGGCGGCCTCCAGAGCCACCGACAAGGTGCCCGTGCCCTGCTCCTGATAGAGCTGGGATGCGAAGCCGGCCACCGTCGAGCGGGTGTCCGCGAGGTCGCTGCGGGTGTCCGCGAGCTGGCTGATCGCGCGTTGCTCGTCGGCCTTGGCGACCGCGAGGTCGGCGAGGGCCTGCTGGTTCGCGGCTTCCGCCTCGGCCTGCGCCGCCTGCGCCGCGGCCACAGCGTTCTGCGCGGCCGGGACCTTCGACTGGGTGTCGGCCAGCGCGGCATACGCCGAGCGGAGCTCCTTGGACGTGTCGTCGAGATCGTCTTTGGCCGCGGCCAGCTTCTTTTGGACGCTGGCCTTGTCGTCGTTCAAGTCGGCGGCCGCGCTGCCGGCAGACAAGGTTGCCCCGGCGAGCGTGCTCGCGAGCAGGGCTCCGGCCGCAAGGCCGCGCGCCACTGCGCGGTGGGGTCGTCTCATGCGCATCATCGGTCCCAAGAGTAGCCAGGACCGGGCCGTCCGGCTATCAGCTTCGCCCGCGTGTCCCACCATCGAATTCCGGCTCGCCGGACCCCTGGCCGCCGGGTCGATGTGCGGCGACGACTTGGGCAGCGACGGCGGCCAACCGGGTGTTGGTGCGGGTGGATGCCCGCTTGAGAATGTCGAAGGCGGCGGCCTCGTCGAGGTTGCTGGTCGCCATCAACAAGCCGATGGCCTTGCCGATCTCCCTGTTGCTCTCCAGACCAGCCCGCAGATTGGCTGCGCTCTCCTGCTCGAGCTGGGCGCGCAAGGTGACACCGGCGAAGGCCGCAAGGATCGTGCCCGCCGCGGCGGCCTCGTCATCGAGTGCTCCCGGTCGGTCACTGAAGATGTTCAGGGCGGCCCGGCCCCCCGGACTCGGCCGCAAGCGGTAGCCGATCATCCCCCGCACCGGCGTGTCGGTCAGGACCCGTTCGCGCAGCCGCGGCCACTGCGAGTAGGCGCTGATGTCCGCGTCCATCTGAAAGCCTTCCTCGGTCAGCGCATCGAGGCATGGACCCTCACCGACCGAGTTCTGAAGTTCGTCGACCAACCGGGCCCGGTCGTCGGTCGCCGCGATCGTCCTCATGTGCTCGCCCCGCGCGACGAGCACGCTGATGCTCGCCCGGTCGGCTCCGGGAATCAGGTCCAGGGCGATCGCGCAGATCTGTTCGAGGCTTGCATCGAGCGAGTCCGCGGCATACACCCGCTCCGCCAGAGCAGCGAAGTGGGCGATTGCCTCCGGAGGGATGGTCGGCTTGGTCGGGTTCACGTCATGACTCCTCACACCATTTGCATCGTCGGTCTGCGAGTGATGAGATCTTCACGCACGCCGAAACGGTCCAACAGAGTCCGGCCGCTCGACACTCCGGTGCCGAAGGACCACCCTGCCATGGACTCCGATCATCTGGACACCCTTGTCCGGAACGCGCTCGCGGAGCACGGCCCGGCTCGGCAACGCCACCTGCGACAGCTTGCCGTGGTGGCTGCTCTGCCCCTCGCCGACGGAACCGCCCGTCGCTTCCGCGGACGCGGCGTCGACGCCGACGACCTGGAACAGGTCGCCCGCCTGGCCCTGGTCGGCGCCGTGCATCGCTTCCCCGGCAACAGCCAGGCCCGCTTCGGGGCGTATGCCGTCGCCACCATGTCGGGCGCGATCAAACGTCACTTCCGGGATCACGCGTGGAGCGTTCGGCCGCCTCGGGCCTTGCAGGAGTTGCAGGCCCAGATCGCACCGACCGAGGCGACCCTGCAGCAACGGCTCGGCCGGAACGTCACCGAGGAAGAAGTAGCCCAGGCGATCGGCGTCCCGTTGGCGGATCTCGCGGCCGCACGACTCCTGCACGGCGCCTATTACGCCATCAACATCGACATGGGGGGCGGCGACTCGACCGGTGGCGGCGATGACCCGGTCCGGTCTTGGGAGCGGCATGAGGCGCTGCGCGCAGCGGTGGCGGGCCTGAGCACTCGTGAGCAGGAGATCCTCCGGCTGCGCTTCGTGGAGGATCTTCCGCAAGCGCGCATCGCGGACCACATCGGCACGAGCCAGGTTCAGATCAGCCGAATCCTGGCCGGGATTCTCCCCAAACTGCGTCGTCAACTCCAGCACGTGACTTAGAGATCGCGCGGATAGGTCAGGGTCGTCGGGTGGGTCGGGTGTCCCAGCGGTGGGTCGTCCAGGCTCGGCGGAGCAGGCTTCGGGTGATGATGACCGC
>NZ_BAAAPN010000098.1:0-24774 GCF_039531165.1 Nostocoides vanveenii
CACCGCCCTGATCGACGACACCGCGACACACCCGACCGCCATGTGAGGCAAACAACGAAAAGGGCCGAACCGGAAAGAAATCCGCTGCGATTAGCCGGTTAAAGCGCAGACAATGCCGCGATGGAGTCGTTCTTCGCTCTCGTGCAGAAGAACGTGCTGACCGTCGCCGGTGGGTCACCCGACAGGACCTGCGCATCGCTGCAATGACCTGGATCGAACGCACCTACCACCGCCGCCGCAGGCAAGAGCGCCTCGACCGGTTGAGGCCCATCGAGTACGAGGCCACCATGGCCCCAGCCGCCCCACAGGCGGCCAGGCCCAACATGTCACCAATTCGTGCAGCAGTCCCCAAGCGGCTCCAACTGCCCTCGGCTCCCACGAACACCGTGGCCAAACCGCGCGAGGAACGCGCTGTCAGGCGGGCGCCGGGGCCCAGTGGGCGACCATCACGGCATACGGGCCGGCTTGTTTGGGCATGTCCGCCGGGGCGTCGGCAAGGGCGGACTCCGGGATGACATTGCGCATCGTCATCATCGGTGCCTCGCCCGTCAGGTCGTCGAGGTCGATCTGCCAGCCCCAGTCGCCCATATAGGTCGCCGCCAGTTGCGCGCCGTCGGCGGCGCGGGTGCCGGTCAGGATCAGCAGGTCCGGCTGCTGGTGCCAGCTGTCGGACCACGCCGCGGTGACGGCGTCCGAGTCGGTGCTGGGCGCGCCCACCAGCAAGTGACCGTGCTGGTCCCCGTCGGCCGGGTGCACCCAGGTGTAGGCGAGCACGAGCGCCCCGCCCACGCCGCTGATCGTCGCGCTCGACGGGCCGGACGCGAAGTCGTCGGTCGGCATCAGCCGGAAGGTGGAGGTGCCGGTCAGGGGGGTGGGCGCAGTCATACGGGCAATGCTGCCTCAGGTTCGTCGGCCGCGCGGAGCAGTCGCCGGGCGACGGCCAACTGCGGCCCACGGCCGCGCAGCAGGACCAGCAACTCCTCTCCGGCCGCGTGCAGGTCATCATCGGTGACCGGGTCGAGCGCGTCGAGGATGAACAGCGCTTCGGTGGTTTCCTCAGTCAGCGCGGTGCGCCGGGCCTGGCGCCAGTTCCAGCGCCGGCAGGTCACGCCCGCGTCGTCGGCCCAGACGACCTCACCCGGCTCGGGGTGCTCGACGGTGGTCGCGCCCTGCGCGACCGTGTCGAAGGACTCCTCGCCGGTGGCGCGGATGAGGCGGGGCGCGCCGACATACCGGCTCAGATCCTCGCCACCGATCGGGATCCGATGCTTGACGGACACCGCGTTGTAGCAGTCGGTGAGGCGGTTGACGCGCGGCAATCCGTCCGCCGCTCGCCGCAGCAGCGCCTCGAGGCTGTTGCGGGTGCGCTGCGGCTTCGCGCCGAACGCCCGGTAGGCCTCCCGCCAGGACGCGACCTGCGGCACATCCTCGACCGGCGTCCCCGCCACCAGACCGTATGCCGTGCCCTCCGCCGCGCGCAGCGCCGCCTCGCTCGCGGCGTCGCCGGGTCCGGGCATCAGGCCGGCTACCGCGATCACCAAGGCGCGATAGTCCGGCCGCAACGCGAAGACGGCCTTCTCGACGTGGGCGCGGGTGCGGACGTCATCGAGGGACTCGGGGCTCATGACCAACTCCGATCGGCGATCTGGTGAACGGGTCCGGACGAGCCTAGACGGGGTGCGTTCAGCGACAAACCCGCGCCGGAGAAGGCGCAGATGCGGAGCTATAATCTCTGTCATGCCGCAGATCCGGATTCGTGATGCCGCCGCTTTCCTCGGGGTAAGCGACGACACCGTGCGCCGGTGGATCGAGGGCGGTCAGCTCAGTGCCGAGACCGATGCCAGCAACCGGCTGGTCGTCGACGGCGCGGCGCTGGCCGCCTTTGCCCAGGCGCACGCCTCGCCGTCGATGGCCGATCCCTCGCCCGTGGAGCGATCGGCCCGCAACCGCTTCGTCGGCTTGGTGACCAAGGTCGTCATGGACACCGTCATGGCCCAGGTGGAGCTGCAGTGCGGCCCCTTCCGCGTCGTCTCGCTGATGTCCAGCGAGGCCGCCCGGGAGCTCAAGCTCGAACCCGGGGTCGTCGCCGTCGCCGTCGTGAAGTCCACCACCGTCATCATCGAAACGCCTCAAGGAGCCTCGTGAACCGCCGCCTCGTCGTCTGTGCTGCCCTGACCCTGCTCGCCGCGACCGCCTGCTCGTCGTCGTCCGACAGCACCCCCACGAGCGCAACGACCTCGGCGTCTGGCGGGGGCACCCTGACCGTTTTCGCCGCCGCCTCGCTGAAGAACACCTTCACTGCGCTCGGGACACAGTTCGAGGCGGCCCACCCGGGGGTGAAGGTCACCTTCAACTTCGCCGGCTCCTCGGATCTGGCCACCCAAATCCAGCAGGGTGCACCCGCGGACGTCTTCGCCTCGGCAGACACCAAGAATATGGACAAGGTCACCGCTGAGAAGCTCATCGCCGGCACGCCGGTGCTCTTCGCCTCCAACACCTTGGAGATCGCCGTGCCACCGGGCAACCCGGCCAAGATCACCGGCCTGAAAGACCTGACCAATCCCGCGGTCAAGCTGGTCGTGTGCGCCCCGGCAGTCCCGTGCGGATCGGCCGCAGACAAGGTCGAAGCCGCGGCCGGGCTGACCCTCACGCCGGTCAGCGAAGAGCAGTCCGTCACCGACGTGCTCGGCAAGGTCACCACGGGCCAGGCCGACGCCGGCCTGGTCTATGTCACCGACGTCCAGGGCGCGGCCGGCAAGGTCGAGGGTGTGACCTTCCCCGAGTCGTCCGCAGCGGTCAACAAATACCCCATCGGCGCGCTTGCAGCCGCCAAGAATGGCACTCTCGCAACGGATTTCATCGCCCTCGTCACGGGCGCCGACGGTCAGAAGGTGCTCGCGGACGCGGGCTTCGCCAAGCCCTGACGCCGGCCGCCTAGGCTCCGACCGTGACCGACCGACCGATGCGACGCCCGCTGGCATACGGCTCGCTGCCGCGGTGGCTATTGTTGCCGGCGGCCGTGGGAGCGGCCTTCGTGCTGCTCCCGCTCGTGGCGATCGGCGCCACAGTGCGCTGGGGCAGCTTCTGGTCGCTGATCACCTCGGAGTCGTCGCTGGCCGCGCTCGCGCTCAGCCTCAAAACCTCAACTGCGGCCACCGCCGTATGCCTGCTCCTCGGCGTCCCGATGGCGCTCGTCCTCGCGCGCACCACCTTCCCCGGGCAGCGCGTGCTGCGCTCGTTGTTGTTGCTGCCGCTCGTGCTGCCCCCGGTCGTCGGCGGGATCGCGCTCCTCTACACCTTCGGGCGGCGGGGGCTGCTCGGGCACACCTTTCAGGTGCTGGGCATCCACGTCGCGTTCACGACCACCGCCGTGGTGCTCGCGCAGGCCTTCGTCGCCCTGCCCTTCCTCGTCGTCTCGCTCGAGGGCACGTTGCGCTCGGTCGGACAGCGGTACGAGGTCGTCGCGGCGACGCTCGGCGGTCATCCGACCTTCGTCTTTCGCAAGGTCACGCTGCCGCTGGTGCTGCCGGGGCTGCTCTCCGGCGCGGTCTTGTCCTTCGCGCGGGCACTGGGCGAGTTCGGGGCGACACTGACCTTCGCCGGCAGCTTGCAAGGCGTAACGCGGACCCTACCCCTGGAGATCTATCTCCAGCGTGAGTCCGACCCGGATGCCGCCGTGGCCCTGTCGCTGGTCCTCGTGGTTATCGCCGTGCTCGTGGTTGGCCTGGCCCAGGGGCGGCGGGCGGAATGAGCGCGCTGACCATGAGCGCGCGGGTCGATGCCCGGTGTCTCGACGTCGAACTGGCTGTCGCGGCAGGGGAGTGCGTCGCGATCCTCGGCCCAAATGGCGCCGGCAAGTCCACTCTTCTCGGGGCGCTCGCCGGCACCGTGCATACCGACGGTGGTCGCGCCGACCTCGGCGAACGGACCCTGTATGCCGATGCACCCCAACGCCGTTGGCTTCCGCCCCACGCGCGGGGCGTCGCGCTCCTCGCACAGGACGCGCTGCTCTTCTCGCACCTGAGCGTGCTCGACAATGTCGCCTTCGGGCGCCGGGCGGCCGGCGAGCGGGCGAGTGCGGCGCGTGCCAGGGCGCGGGAGTGGCTGGCCGAAGTGGACGCTGGGGAGCTCGCCGAGCGGCGACCGGCGCACCTCTCCGGCGGTCAGGCGCAACGCGTCGCCATCGCCCGGGCGCTCGCAGCCGAGCCGCAACTCCTCCTCCTCGACGAACCGATGGCCGCCCTCGACGTGGGGGCGGCCCCGATGCTTCGGCGGGTGCTTCGGAGAGTGCTGCGCGGACGCACCGCACTGATCGTCACCCACGACCTGCTCGACGCGGTTCTCCTGGCCTCCCGGATCGTCGTCATGGAGCACGGACGCATCGTCGAATCGGGGCCGACGGCCGAGGTCGTCGCCCGGCCCCGGACGGCGTTCACGGCGCACCTGGCGGGGCTGAACCTGGTCGAGGGCCGGGCCACCTCGGCCACGCACCTGCGCAATGACCGCGGCCGTGAGATCGAGGGCATCCCGAATTCGCCACTGTCCCAAGGGGATCTCGTCGTTGCCGTCTACAGCCCGAGCGCGGTGGCCGTCCATGCCGCACCTCCGGGCGGGAGCCCGCGCAATATCGTCGCGGCGACCATCGCGGAACTCGAGCCGCGCGATGCCCAGGTGCGCGTGCGGGCATACGACGATCACGGGGCGACGCTGCTTGCCGATGTCACGGCGGCCGCCGTCAGCGACCTCGACCTGCATCCGGGCAAGGTCGTGCACCTGAGCGTCAAGGCCACGGCCGTGACGCTCTATCCGGCCTGACAGCCAAGGCCAAGAATGAAGAATCGGTGGCTGGGAGCGCGCCGCATCAAGGATACCCGAACAATGTCATTGCATTGAGCGTTCAAACCGAAGAAGCTGCGGCATTCCCCGACTGCCTCGAAAGGTGGCAGGGTGGGACGATGGGCACCGACTGGCTGACCGACGCGGTCATCTACGAGATCTATCCCCAGTCCTTCGCGGACAGCAATGGCGACGGGATCGGCGACCTGCGCGGCGTGATCGACCGGCTCGACTACATCGCCTCGCTCGGGGTCGACGCGATCTGGTTCAATCCGTGCTTCGCCTCGCCCTTTCGCGATGCCGGCTACGACGTCGCGGACTACGTGAGCATCGCGCCGCGGTATGGCAGCAATGCCGACCTGGTCGAACTCGTCGCCAACGCGCGCGAGCGGGGGATCCGGGTCATCCTCGACCTGGTGGTCGGGCATACGTCCACCGACCACGCGTGGTTCCAGGAGGAACGCGCGGCGGCCGGCCCCAACCCGCTGGGCGATCGCTACATCTGGCGGACCGACGAGCCGAGCGTGGGCTGGGGAATCGACCTGCCGGGCATCCCGGCCTGGGTGCCTTCGCCCGGCCCGCGCCCGGGGTGGTACCTGAAGAACTTCTACGATTCGCAGCCGGCGCTGAACTTCGGCTGGGTGCGGACCGACCCTGAGCAGCCCTGGCGTGATGGCGTGGATTCCCCTGGGCCGCAACGCAATCGCGCGGCACTGCGGGAAATCATCGATTTCTGGCTCAGTCGCGGGGTGGCCGGTTTCCGGGTCGATATGGCTTTCTCGCTGGTCAAGGACGAAGGCCTGGTCGACGGCCAGCGCGCCTCCGTCGAGATCTGGCGGGAGATCCGCGAATGGCTCGATGTCGCCTACCCGGAGGCCGTGCTGCTTCCCGAGGGCGACGAGCCCCGGACCGGCGCGCCCTTCGCCTTCTCGGCCGACTTCGCGCTGGTGATTTTCGGCGCCCACGCGAGTCTGTTCGACAACCACGCCGCCGGGACGCTGCCCTGGAAGACGCCCGGCGAGCCCTTCTTCGGCGCAGCCGGGGCGGGCTCGACGGCGACTTTCCTTCAGGCGTGGGCACGCTGGCATACCGACGATCCCGCGCGGCGCGTCGTGCTCGCAAGCGCCGACCACGACTTCAGCCGGTTGCGCTGCGGCGACCGCACGCCCGAGCAACTCGGCGCCGCGTTCACCTTCCTCTTCACGTTCGGGACGATCCCGAGCCTCTATTACGGCGACGAGATCGGCATGCGCTACCTGCCAGGAATGCCGAATGTCGAAGGGGCCGTGTGCAATCCGGGCTACAACCGGGCCGGGTGTCGCACCCCGATGCAATGGGACGACGGCCCCAACGCGGGGTTCTCGAGCGCCCCGGCCGATGCGCTCTATCTGCCCGTGGACCCGGCCACCGACCGGCCCACCGTCGCCGCGCAGGATGGCGTCGCCGGGTCGACGCTGAGCCTCGTGCGCTCGCTGCTCGCGTTGCGGCGGGCCACGCCCGCGCTCCAGGGCCACGCACCCACGCGAGTCGTGCACCCCGGCTACCCCTTGGCGTATGCCCGCGGCGAGACCCATCTCGTCGTTGTCAATCCGCGCCGGGAGCCGACGCTGCTGTCGGCTCCGGAGGCGCAGGCCGCGCAGTTCGTCTGGGGCGCGGGCGCCGAGGTGCGCGATGGCGCGATCGCGCTGGACGGCTTCGGCTACGGGATCTTCGCCATCTGACGCCTGCTTCGGGCCGGGGATCGCATCAGTCGGGTTCGTGCAGCAGCCGCTCGACGGCCGCGCCCAGCGGCAGGTCGTCGATCGCACCGAAGTGATTGGCGCGCAAGCCACCTCGCTTGTCCACGAGCAGCAGCGTCGCGGTGCCCCGCAGGTCGAGCCGGCTCATCGTCGCCGGTATGCCGTTGCCCCGCGGCCGGTCGACGGCCACGGGGAAGGGCACCTGGAACTCGTGGAGGTAGGCGCGTAAGGACACCGGCTGCATCGCCTCGTGATGCTCGAAGACGGTATGCAGCCCGAGCACCACCACGTCCTCGCCAAAGGTCTGACGCAAGCGGATGGCCTGGGAGATGCCGTCAGAACGCACCCGGGGCAGAGCATCTAGAAGGCCTCAATCGCGATCACCCGGCCGCGCAGGGCGGCCAGGGACTCGGCCGGCGTGCCCCGATCCACTCGACAACGTCGAGTTCGCCGATCGGGCCGAGGTTGGGCAGATGCTGCATGGCGGTGCTCCTCGGGCGCTGGCGGGATGGTCATGGCATTGTCCCGATCCTAGCCGTGACAAATGGTGGATTGGCGACGGGCGCGGCCCCGCCGCACGGTGGGCGCGCTCGCGATTAACCCGACTACGCTCCGGGGCATGCAGGCATACCTCGATCTGATCCAGCGCGTGCTGGACGACGGCGTCGAGCGGTCGGACCGAACCGGCACGGGCACGCTGGGGCTTTTCGGGCATCAGATGCGCTTCGACTTAAGCGCCGGCTTCCCGGTGGTGACCACCAAGCGGTTGCACCTGCGCTCGATCTTCGGCGAGTTGCTGTGGTTCCTACGCGGCGACACCACTATCGGCTGGCTGCACGAGCGCGGGATCACCATCTGGGACGAATGGGCCGATGCCGACGGCAATCTCGGGCCGGTCTACGGCTATCAGTGGCGCTCCTGGCCCACGCCGGATGGGCGCCATGTCGACCAGATCGCCGCGGTGATCGAAGCCATCCGGCGCAACCCCAACAGCCGGCGGCACATCGTCTCGGCGTGGAATGTCGCGGACGTCGATCAGATGGCGTTGCCACCATGCCACGCGCTCTTCCAGTTCCACGTCGCCGAGGGCCGGCTCTCGTGCCAGCTCTACCAGCGCTCGGCCGACATCTTCCTCGGTGTGCCGTTCAACATCGCCTCGTATGCCCTGCTCACGCACCTCGTCGCGCAGCAGACCGGCCTGGACGTGGGCGACTTCGTCCACACCCTCGGGGACGCCCACCTCTATCTCAACCACCTCGATCAGGCCCGCGAGCAGTTGACCCGTGAGCCCTATCCGCTGCCGACGCTACGCCTGACGCAGCGCGCATCCATCGACGCCTACGACCTCGGCGACATAGAGCTGATCGGCTATCAGGCGCACCCGAGCATCAAGGCCCCTATCGCTGTCTGAGCGATTCTGCGCCGGAACTTAGATTTGGCTAGACGAGGGAATCGTCAGCGTCCCGTCGCCGCGCGGATCTGCTCCAGGGTCCGCACCTGGCGCCCGGCGTCATCGAAGTTCGCGCGGTCCAGCCACGCGGCATAGGCCGATCGCAGCGCCGGCCATTCGGCGTCGGTGATCGAGAACCAGTCGGTGTCCCGGTTGCGCTCCTTGTAGACCGCCGCCTGCCGGAAGCGGCCCTCGTAGGTGAACCCGAGCCGCGCGGCCGCGGCGCGTGACGGCTCGTTCAGGCTGTCGCACTTCCACTCGTAGCGCCGATAACCCAGGTCGTCGAAGACGTGCTGCATCATCAGCACCATCGCCTCGGTCGCGGCCGTCGTGCGCTGCAGCGCCGATGCATAGACGATGCCACCGACCTCGGCCGACCCATTGGCCGGATCGATCCGTAGGTAGCAGGCGACCCCAAGCCCCGCGCCGTCCGGTCCGCGGACGGCGAGAGGCACGGCGGCGGGCAGGTGCAGGAGGCCGGCGACATACGCCCCGAACTCGGGCCAGGTCATCCGGGGTGGGTGGGGATAGTAGGTCCAGATGCGCGGGTCGCTCTCGGTGACCATCGGCGCATAGAGCAGACCGGCGTGCGCCTGCGTCAGCGGTTCCAGCCGGACGTGCCGCCCGGTCAGCGTCACCGGCTCGATCGCCGGCCGCGGCGTCCACCCGGGCACCGCGGGTCCGATCGGCTGTCCGAACTCGTTGTGCGGCATACCGATCAGCGTATGCCGTGGCTCACCCCGGCCGCGTCGCCGGGCGGTTCACCCATAGACGAGGGGAATGTCGTCGGGGTGCTTGGCGATCCACGCCTTGATGAACGGGCACTGCGGCATCACCTTGTGCGTGCCCTCAGCCCGCACGGCGTCGAGGGCAAACCGCGCCAGCGCGGAGCCGACCCCCTTGCCCTCGAACGCCGGGTCGACCTCGGTGTGGGTGAACACCATCAGCTCGTCGGTGCGGATGTAGTCGGCGAAGCCGGCGAGCACACCGTCGGCGTGGGCCTCGAAGCGCTTGGCATCGGGGTTGTCGGTCACGATCACGTCGGTCATGGCAATCACCGTATGCCGTTCGCCCACTCGTGGGCACCGGCCGGTCCGCATCGTGCCGCCTTCGCCGGGTGCCGCCGGCGAAGCGCCTACCCTGGAGCTATGACGACTTCCCCCTTCGGCCGGGTCCTGACCGCGATGGTGTCCCCGATGACGCCCGATGGTGAGTTGGACCCGGTCGGCACCAAAGCGGTCGTCGAACACCTGCTCGCGACCGGGCACGACGGGATCGTCGTCAACGGCACGACCGGTGAGTCGGCCACCTTGACCTCGGCCGAGTCGATGGAGATGGTCGAGTGGGTCATCGAGGCCGCAGGGGAGAAGGCACAGGTCGTCGCCGGCGTCGGTAGCAATGACACCCGGCACGCCGTTGAGATGGCCAAGCTCGCCCGGGACGCGGGCGCCGATGCGCTGCTCCTCGTCACCCCGTACTACAACAAGCCCACCCAGGCCGGCGTCCTCGCGCACTGCCGGGCCGTCGCCGACGCGACCGACCTGCCGGTGCTGCTCTACGACATTCCCGGTCGCACGGGCATACCGTTCGCCACCGAGACCCTGATCGCCTTGGCCGAACACCCGAACATTCGCGGCGTCAAGGACGCCAAGGGCGACCTGTGGGCGGCCACTCACGTCATGGCCGCCACCGACCTGCTGTGGTTCTCCGGCGCGGACGAGGTCAACTTGCCTTACCTCGCCCAGGGCGCTACCGGCATCGTCAGCGTCGTCGGCCATATCGCCGGTCGCCGGTATGCCGACATGGTCGCCGCGGTTGACGCCGGTGACCTCGCGACCGCCCGCCGCATCCATCTCGACCTGCTGCCCATCGTCGATGCGCTCATGACGACCAGCCAGGGTGCGATCATGGCCAAGGCCGCTTTGACGGAGCTCGGGATCATCGAGCACGCCACGGTCCGCCTGCCCTATGTCGAGTCCCCGCCGGAACACCTAGAGATCCTGCGCGCCGCCCTCGCCCTGACCGACCTGTCGTGATCCACCCGCATCCCGAGCTCGGCCTGCCCGCGCCGCTGCGTCCGGGGGGTGTCCGGGTGACCCCGCTCGGCGGCCTCGGCGAGATCGGCCGCAATATGACGGTCGTCGAGCACGCCGGCCAACTGCTCGTCATCGACTGCGGTGTGCTTTTCCCCGACGACAGTCACCCGGGCATCGACCTGATCCTTCCGGACTTCGAGTCCATCGCCGACCGGCTCGATGACGTCCAGGCGATCGTGCTGACCCATGGCCACGAGGACCACATCGGCGGGGTGCCCTATCTGCTGCGCCTGAAGCCCGACATCCCCCTGATCGGGAGTCAGCTGACCCTTGCGCTGATCGAGGCCAAGCTCAAGGAACATCGGATCACGCCCTATTCGCTCACCGTCAGCGCCGGCCAGCGCGAGCAACTCGGGGTCTTCGACTGCGAGTTCGTCGCGGTCAATCACTCCATCCCCGACGCCCTCGCGGTCGCGATGCGCACGCCCGGGGGGACCTTGCTGCATACGGGCGATTTCAAGATGGACCAGCTGCCGCTGGACGGCCGGCTGACCGACCTGCGAGCCTTCGCGCGGTTGGGCGAGGAGGGCGTCGACCTCTTCCTCACTGACTCCACGAACGCCGAGGTTCCCGGATTCGTCACCCCGGAGCGGGAGATCTCCTCCGCGATCGACAAGGTCTTCCGGCACGCCGAGCGGCGGATCATCGTCGCCTGCTTCTCCTCGCACGTCCATCGCGTCCAGCAGGTGCTCAACGCCGCGGAGAAGGCCGGCCGCAAGGTCGCCTTCATGGGCCGGTCCATGGTCCGGAATATGGGGATCGCCGCCGACCTCGGCTACCTCCACATCCCCGAGGGCGTGGTCGTCGACGTCAAGAAACTCGACCAGCTCGCCGACCGTCAAGTCGTGCTCATCTGCACCGGGTCGCAGGGCGAGCCGATGGCAGCCTTGTCGCGGATGGCCAATCGCGAGCACCAGATCGACGTCGGCCCAGGCGACACTGTGCTGCTCGCCTCGTCCCTGATCCCGGGCAACGAGAACGCGGTCTATCGGGTGATCAACGGCCTGATGCGCTTGGGCGCCAATGTGATTCACAAGGGCAATGCCCGCGTCCACGTCTCCGGGCACGCCGCCGCGGGTGAGTTGCTCTATGTCTACAACCTTGTCCAGCCGCGCAATGTCATGCCGGTGCACGGCGAGTGGCGCCACCTGGTGGCCAATGGCGAACTCGCCATCGCCACCGGTGTGGGCCGCGACCACGTGGCTGTCGTGGAGGACGGCATCGCCGTCGATCTTTACAAGGGCAGGATCAAGATTGCCGGCGCCGTGCCGTGCGGCTATGTCTATGTCGACGGCTCCTCGGTCGGGGCCGCGGACGACGCCCTGCTGAAGGATCGCCGCATCCTGCGCGACGAGGGCTTCATCTCGATCATCGTCGTCATCGACTCCGACACCGGCAAGGTCATCGGCGGCCCCGAGATCACCGCGCGCGGCTTTGTCGAGGACGCAGAGATCTTCGAGGACATCCGCCCGCAACTCGAGCGAGTGCTCGACGAGGCCACAAGCTCGGGGACACGTGACATCTATGCACTGCAGCAGGTGATCCGTCGCTCGGTCGGCAGTTGGGTCGGCCGCAAGATCCGTCGCCGGCCGATGATCATCCCAGTCGTCATCGAGGCCTGAGTTCCCCACGGAGAGAAGCGAATCAATGTCAGCAGCCGGGCTCCGCGACAAAGCCCTGACGATCTTCGAGGGCGGCAGCGCGCTCTCCGATTTCCGGGCCCGCGGCCTGCTCGCGCGCGTGCAAGCCGTCGCGCCAGGCGTCAGCGGCCTCGCGGCTCGGCATGTGCACGTGGTCGCCACCGAAGCGGCGCTGACGGGCGCCGAGCGCGATCGCGTCGGCCGCCTGCTCACCTATGGTCCTCCGTATGCCGGCCCCCGCGCCGACGAGGGAACTCTCGTCGTCGTCACCCCCCGCCTCGGGACCATCTCTCCGTGGTCGAGCAAGGCCACCGATATCGCGCGCAACTGCGGCATCGCGATCCACCGCGTCGAGCGGGTCACCGAGTACGTCCTGACCGGGCGGCAGCTGACCGAGCAGGAGTGGGCCGCCTGTGCTGTACTTTTGCACGACCGGATGACCGAGAGCGCCTTGCCCGGGTTGGACGCTGCCGCAGCGCTTTTCGCGGCTCGCTCGGCCCAACCGATGGAGTACGTCGACGTCCTCGGCGCCGGGCGGGAGGCGCTAGTGGCGGCGGACGCGGCATACGGGCTCGCCTTGTCTGACGACGAGATCGACTATCTCGTCACGGCCTTCACCGGACTCGGGCGCAACCCAACCGATGTTGAGTTGACCATGTTCGCCCAGGCCAACTCCGAGCACTGCCGGCACAAGATCTTCAATGCCGACTTTGTCATCGACGGACAGGCGCAGCCGCGATCGCTCTTCGGGATGATCCGGCACACGGAGGAGGTCGCCGGCGCCGGGACGATCGTGGCCTACAAGGACAATGCCTCGATCATGGCCGGGTCGGTGCGCTCGCGCTGGCTGCCCGAGGGCGTGCCGGACGCCCCGAGCCGGTATGCAGGGCGCGACGGGGAGGTTCACGTGCTGATGAAGGTTGAGACGCACAACCATCCGACCGCCATCTCGCCCTTCCCCGGTGCCGCCACCGGCGCGGGCGGCGAGATCCGCGACGAGGGGGCAACGGGCCGCGGGTCCCAGCCCAAGGCCGGGCTGACCGGTTTCGCCGTCTCCGACCTGCGCGTCCCTGGAGCCGAAGAGGCTTGGGAGAGCGAGGCATTCGCCGCACCTGGTCACATCGCCACCCCGCTGGACATCATGATCGAGGCGCCGCTGGGTGCAGCTGCCTTCAACAACGAGTTCGGGCGGCCGGGACTCGGCGGCTTCTTCCGCGTCTTCGAGCAAACCGTCGACGGCGTGCACCGCGGCTATCACAAGCCGATCATGAGCGCCGGTGGCCTCGGATCCATCGACGCCGACCAGACCGAGAAGGTTGCCTTCCCCGACGGGACCCTCCTGGTGCAACTCGGCGGGCCCGGGATGAGGATCGGGATGGGCGGCGGGGCGGCTTCCTCGATGGCCGCCGGCGCGAATGCCGAGCACCTCGACTTCGACTCCGTCCAACGTGGCAATCCCGAGATGGAGCGGCGCGCCCAGGAGGTCATCAACCATTGCTGGTCGCTCGGCGCCGCCAACCCGATCTTGGCGATCCATGACGTCGGCGCGGGCGGGCTGTCCAATGCCTTCCCCGAATTGGTCGACGGCGCCGGGCTCGGCGCACGCTTCGACCTCAACTCCGTGCCGGCCGCCGAGAGTGGCCTCTCGCCCAAGGAGTTGTGGTCCAACGAGAGCCAGGAGCGCTACGTCCTGGCCATCGCCCCCGCGGACTTCCCGCGCTTCCAGCGGCTCGCCGAGCGCGAGCGTTGCCCCTATGGCGTTGTGGGAGTTGCCCGTTCGCACGGGAATCTGCAACTCAGCTATGACGTGGAGGGCGAGCCCGGCGAGGAGTTCGCGGTCGACATGCCGATGGAGGTGCTGCTCGGCAAGCCGCCGCGGATGACCCGCGACGTCACCCGCATCGCCCGAGTCGGGGACGACTTCGATGCCAGCGGAGTGGACATCCGGGACGCGGCCTACGCTGTCCTTCGCCACCCCAGCGTCGCGAGCAAGCGCTTCCTGATCACCATCGCCGACCGGACGGTCGGCGGCCTGACGCATCGCGACCAGATGGCCGGTCCCTGGCAGGTGCCGGTGGCCGATGTCGCGGTCACCCTGGCCGACCACGCCGGCTTCGCCGGCGAGGCGATGGCCAGCGGGGAACGGATGCCGCTGGCCGCGCTCGACGCGCCGGCCTCCGGGCGGATGGCGGTCGGCGAGGCCCTGACCAATCTGCTCGCCGCCCCCATCGAACGGACGCGAATCAAGCTCTCCTGCAACTGGATGGCCGCGTGCGGCGAGCCAGGGGAGGACGCGGCGCTCTACGACACGGTGCAGGCAGTGGCCATGGAGTTGTGCCCCGCGCTAGGGATCGGCGTGCCCGTCGGCAAGGACTCATTGTCGATGCGGACCAAGTGGACCGACCCTGCGAGCGGGGAGAGCCGTCAGGTCACGTCTCCGGTCTCGCTCGTGGTGACGGCCTTCGCGACCCTGGACGACGTCCGCGGCACCCTGACTCCAGCCCTGCCGGCACACAGCGCCCTCCTTCTTGTCGACCTCGGCGCCGGTCGCAACCGGATCGGTGGGTCGATCCTCGCCCAGACCCAGGGTGCTTTCGGTGCCGACGTCCCCGATCTCGACGACCCAGCGCGTCTGGTCGCACTCATCGACGCGGTCAATGCGTTGCGGGACAAGGGCCTTCTGGTCGCCTACCACGACCGATCCGACGGCGGACTGTGGGCCGCCCTGTGCGAGATGGCATTCGCCGGCGGCACTGGGGCGAACATCGACCTCGCGTCCCTCACGGTGCCCGATGACCGGGCGGCGACCACGCGCGCGCTGTTTGCCGAAGAACTCGGGGTGCTGCTCGGCATACGGCCCGAGGGGGTGCGCGCAGCCTTGGCCGTGCTCACCGACCACGGTCTCGGCGATCTGACCCACCTCCTCGGCGGGGCCACGACAGACCTCGCTCCCGACACGAGAGCCGACGCTCGCGTCCGTGTCACCGCAGCGGGCCAGCCCCTCATCGACGAGCCGCTCGCGGACCTGGCACTCGCCTGGGACGAGGTGTCGTGGCGGATCAGCGCACTGCGCGACAACCCCGAGTGGGCCGACGAGGAGCACGCGAGCCTCGCCCGGCTCGGCGACCCAGCCACCCGGCTCATCGTCGCGCCCACCTTCGACCCGTCCGACGACATCGCCGCGCCCTATCTCAATCTCGGCGCCCGGCCCAAGGTCGCCATCCTGCGTGAGCAGGGCGTCAACAGCCACGTCGAGACGGCGTTCGCCTTCGACAGGGCGGGCTTCGACGCCTACGACGTGCACATGACCGACCTGATGACCGGGCGGGCGAACTTGCGCGACTTCACCGCCCTGGTCGCCTGCGGCGGCTTCTCCTATGGAGACACGCTCGGCGCCGGTGAGGGCTGGGCCCGCTCGGTGCTCTTCCACCCCGAGCTGACCGACGCCTTCCACGACTTTTTCCACCGGCCCGACACCTTCGGCCTGGGCATCTGCAATGGCTGCCAGATGTTCGCCGCCGTCGCCGATCTCATCCCCGGCGCCGACGCCTGGCCGCGCTTCACCCGCAACCGCTCCGAGCAGTACGAAGCACGACTCTCCCTCGTCGAGGTCCTCGACTCCCCGTCGGTCTTCTTCACCGGTATGGCCGGCTCCCGCCTGCCGATCGCCGTTGCCCATGGCGAAGGTTTCGCCGACTTTGCCGCCCGGGGCGACGAGAGTGCCGTATGCCGTTCCCTCCGCTTCGTCGACGCCACCGGCGCCGTCGCGGGCACCTACCCCGGCAACCCCAACGGCTCCCCGGGCGGCCTGACCGCGGTGACCACCCTGGACGGCCGCTTCACCGCGATGATGCCTCACCCCGAGCGCGTCCAGCGCAATATTCAGCTGTCGTGGACCGACGGCCCGCCGGCGCAGGAGAGCCCCTGGCTACGGATGTTCCGTAACGCCCGGGTCCGGGTCGGCTGAGGGGTCTTGGGGGCGCGCCGTGATCCAACTGGCCGGGCCGACCGAGCGGGCACCGGCGCGCCGACTCGGCTCGATCCGACGCACGACCAGTCTGGACCTCCTCCCGGGCGATGACGGCGCGCTGGTCATGTCCGGCCGGGCCCGCGACCTGGTCACGCGGCGGGACGGGTCGGCCGCGGTTGTCGCATCCGGCCTGCTGAGCCTGCACATCGGTCCTGACCGGCGCGTCGCCAAGGCCAGCCTGCATCCGTATGCCGATCGCGCCTCCGCACTGGTTGGCCGCAGCGTTGCCGCGGGCTTCCGGACGGGCGTCTACCGGGTCCTTCCGGAAGAGTATGACGCCGGGTCGCCCCTGCACCTCTTGCTCGACGACGTCGCGGGTGGGGTCGTGATCAGCGGCTTCACGCGGCGCATCGCTCCCGACCCGGCTGCCGGTGCGGAACGGGCGACGAGGTCTCCGGTCGCCCGCCGCCTCGATGTGTGCATCGGCTGGGCTCGCGACTCGGACGCCGCACGGCGACTGGAGCGCACTGGCATACCGCCGGCGCCCGACTGGACCCCACCGGCGCCTGACCTCTATGCGGACGATCCGGTGGGCAGTCATACGACCCGGCCGCTGCCGATCGGGGGCATGCGGCGGGCCCGCCGACTCGATGTCCGGCGCGACGACAGCGGCCCATCCACCCTGCACGCCGAAGTCGCCTTCCGCGACACCTTTGTCGATGTGCATGGTGAGGTGCGCATTCTGCACGAGTACTCGGCGCGGATGACCAGCCGCGACGGCCGGGTGGTCAGCGCGCTCGGCATCACGCCGCACGTTCTGCCGCACCGAGAATGTCCGGCTGGAGCGGCAAGTGGCAGCAGGGCCATCGGCCATCCACTCACCGCTCTGCGCCAGTGGGTCTCCCTCGAATTCTTCGGCCCGTCGACCTGCACGCACCTGAACGACCTGCTGCGCGGACTGAGCGATGTGCCCACTCTTGACACTACTTTGACAAGACGGCTGCACACCTAGGACGGCAGGTGCCTACCCGGCCACTCTGACCATATGGGCCGAGCGCTGGACGATTTGAGCATCTCGATGCTGCGTGGTGCCGCTGCGGCGGCGCTGGTCGCGTGTGTCGTCGGCCTGATCGACCTGCTGACCCTGGACGCACAGTACGCCCTCGCTCCGAACGCCGCAGCGCTGTTCGTCTTCGCCCTCGCCACCGGTTGGCTGATCGAGGGGACCATGCGTCGTCCGCTAGATCGCCGGCCGGTCCGGGTGCTGAGCCTGCTGGCGCTCGTCATCTTGCTCATCCAGCCCTGGCTGCTCGGTCCATTGCGCCCCAGTGTCGAGTACCCCCCGGTTTGGCACATCATGATCGTCGGCGTGGTCGCTGGGGCGGTGAGCCTGCCGGTCCGGCCCTATCTCGCGCTTGCGGTCCTGGCAGCTGCCGGGGTGGCGATTTCGCGGGTGCATCAAAGAATGTCAACGGTTCAGTCGGTGGCCGAAGCCGCGCTCTTCCTGCTCACCTGCCTCGCCGCGATCACGGCGATCGAGGCGTTGCGGCGGTCGGCCAGATCGATCAGCGCGGCGACGACCGACCTGTGGCAGTTCCATGAGGTCGCGGCCGCGGAACGGATGCGCGAGAGCGAGCGCATTCGGATGGACGCCATCGTCCACGACCGCGTGCTCGCGGCCTTGTTGCTGGCCGCCCGCGGACCGGACGACGGGACCGCTGCGGTGCTGGCGGCGAGCGCCATTGCGGATTTGGAACCCGCGCACCGGGATCCCCAGGATCGCCCGCAAGACACCTGGGCCGCGATCATCGCGGCGGCCGGCGAGCGTCTCGGGTTGCGCGTTCAGACACGCACCCACGGGGCGTGGACCAACGACAACGCGGGCGAAGCGATCACGGATGCCACGCTCGAGGCCTTGCGGAATGTGGCGCGTCACTCGGGTCAACGGCTTGCCGTCGTCCACGCCCGCTTTACCCCGCGCCTGGCTCGGGTCAGTATCAGCGACCCAGGGAGGGGCTTCGACATCACCGAGGACACCGGACGATCCACCGGTATGGACACGAGTATCCGGGCCCGCATCGAGGGCGTGGGAGGCCACGCGCACATCACCTCGGTCCCCGGACAGGGAACTCGGGTGGTCATCTCGGTCCCGCGTGCCAGCGCGGCACCCACACTGCCTCCCGCCCGGATGGATCGTTCGGAATTCGGCCTCGTGGTGCTCTTCGCCGCAGCCGCCACGATATGTCATGGCGTCATCGGCGCTGCGCACTACGGCCGGACGAGCGTTGTGGTGGCGGTGATCGCCGGCACGGCGGCCATTCTCGGCCTGCTGTTCGTCACCTGGCGAGCGCCGCATACGCGCTGGGTTCAATGGGGCATTTGCGTGGGGGCACTGGTCATCGTCGGCGCGCTCGCGACGACCGTCGGCGACCCGATGCGGCCGGACTGGCAGTGGTGGTTCGTCGGCGCCCTGGACGGTGTGATCGCCGTGCTCGCGTTCCGCTTCAGCGGGCGGGTCGCACTCGTGACGGCCCTACTGGTCCCGCCGGTGATCGCGCTCGTCGTGTTGGCGAGCGGACGGCAGCCAAGCATCTCGGCGATCTCCGACTCGGCTACCCAACTGCTCATGTATGCCGTCCTGGGTGCCGTCCTGCGCCGCGGTCTCGGCCGCGCCCGCAACCGGATCGCCAGGCTGGCCAGGGCCACCTTCGAGGCGCGTCGCGCGGAGTTGGCGCTGGAAGCCCGCGCCATGGCTGCCGAGGAGCGCCGCGAGGCCCTCGGGGCCGCCGTCATCCCCATGCTCCGGGTGATCGTCCGGGCTCCCTTGACCCGCGAGGAAAGGTCGGCCGCGGTTCGTCTCGAAGCCGCCGTGCGTGACCTGCTCGTCGCCCGTCGCGTTGTGGACGGCCCGTTGGCCGCCCTTCTGGATCAGACCCGGCGCCGCGGAGTTGGCGTCGAACTCGCGATTGCCTCCCGCATGCCGGACGCTCAAGTGGTCGATCTGCGCAAGGTCTTGATGACCACGCTGCCAACAGTGCCGGACGGCAGCCTGGTCCGCGCGACGTGGCACGCGAGCTTCGACGACGATCCCCAGCCCGCCCGGATCGTGCTCATCCTGCCCAGCGCCTCGGCCGCCAAGGGCCAACTGGCGGCCCTGCGCACAGCGCACCTCGAGGAACTCGTCAGCCTGCGCAATGACGACGAACTGCTGATTCTCACCGTCCTCGGCGCACCCGGGGAGCAACGGCTTCCGTGCAACCCCTGACCCCAAAAGGAAGGACTGGTCGTGTCGCTTGCGCCCACATTGGATTGGCCTAGACCACAACTGCTGTGGCCCGAGCCAGGGAGTCCGATGTCGACAAAGCCCATAAGTTTGGTCGCGATCGACGACCATCCGCTCATCTTGATGGGTATCGCCGCGGCGCTCACACAGCAGGCCGCCGGCATCGATTGGCTCGGCTCGGCGTCCTCACGCGCTCAACTCAATGCCTTGGTCGTCAGCCTCGCCGCACCGCCCGACATCGTGCTTTACGACCTACACCTTTCCGATGACAGCGATCCCGCGGAAGGCATCGCGTGGGCCGCGGCACTAGGGATCAGGCCGATCGTGCTGACGTCCGAGATTCGCCCGGTTCCGATCAGATCTGCCGTGGCGGCAGGTGCGCGGGGCGTGATCCTCAAGGCCGACCCGGTCGAGCGGATGGTCGAGGTGATCCGAACGGCCTACGCGGGGGATTTCGCGGTGTCGGGTGACTTGGCGTTTGTGCTGGCCAACGACGAAGTGATGGTCCCGCGCCTCGCGCCGCGTGAACTGCAGGCCTTGCGCCTGTTGGCAAGCGGAGTGCCGCGCAAGGCCATCGGCCACCAGATGGATCCGCAGGTCGAACTCTCCACGGTCGTGACCTACTTCAACCGGATCTGCAAGAAGTACCAGGAGCTCGGCAGAGAGGTCCGGTCTCCCTTCGAGGCCATCCACGCCGCTTCGGCCGACGGCTATCTGGAGACGCCCGACCTCTGACGAACCGCGGCCATCACGCGAGGGAAAGGAAGAGCTTCTCCATCGCGTCGACATCCATCTCATGTCCGGCGGGGTCGGTGATGCACTGGCGCAGGCCGAGGGCGATCACCGCGAAGCCGGCTCGGTCCAGCGCCTTGGAGACGGCAGCCATCTGGGTGACGATGTCGCGGCACTCACGGCCGTCCTCAATCATCTTGATGATCCCGCCGATCTGCCCCTGGGCGCGCTTGAGCCGCTTAAGGACCGACTGCATCTCTTCGGGGTCGAGTTCCACGGTCGCCTCCCTTTCGGTGGTCACATCGCGAAGAGATCATACCCACCCCCGTATGCCGTAACGAGCGTTGGCGACCACGATCGCGATCGCTAGGTGACTCTAAGGAATCGGTGAGAATCAGGCATACGACACGATCGTGGGCCGCCTAGGCGCGCAGGAGGAGGCCGGCGGCGGCGACCGCCGAGGTAAGCAGGACGGCGATGTCGAAGTGCGCCTGGCTGATCCGTTTGATCGTCGCGTAGCCGAGGAGCGCGCCGATGAGGATCGCCGGGGACAAGGCAGCGGCCCGGCCGAGGTCGCGCCAATGCATCAGGCCGAGCCCGACCGAGAAAGGCACCTTGATCAGGTTGACGATCAAGAAGAACCACGCGTTCGTCCCGACGAAACGGCGCTTCTCGATCCCCGCCGCCGAGAGATACAGCGCCATGACCGCACCGGCCGCGTTGGCCGTCATCGTCGTGAAGCCGACCCCGGTGCCCGCGCTCCAGGCCGCTACCGGGTGCTCGTGGGCCGTGCTCATTCGCTCACCCGCGCGGGTTTTGAGCCACAGCTGGACCGCGACCAGCACGAGGATGACGATCCCGATGCTGAGTTTGAGCGTGTGGTCGTTCACGATCCGCAGGAAGGCCGACCCGAGCGCCAGGCCGATGACGATGGCGGGCAGCAAGCGGCGGATCAGCGACCAGTCACCGTCGCGGCGATAGTGCCAGCAGGCGACGACATCCCCGACGATCAGGAGGGTCAGGATGGCGGCGGTCGACTCCTTGGCCGGGAGGATCGTGGCAAATATCGCGACACTGACCACGGCCAGGCCACCGAGGGCGGTCTTGGAATAGCCGATGATCAGGGCCGCGAGAATCATCAGCGCGATCGTCCCCATGCGAAAACGCTAGGGCCTGGAATCACCAGGTGTCGACAAAGCGATAGGCGCGGTTCGCGTCGATCGCTTTGCCCGCCAGGGCTGTCCGGATCCGGTCACGCGTCTCCGCCGGATCGATGACCTCGTCGATCTCGCCCAGCATGGCCGCGTTGATGGCACGTCCCTGCTCGTATGCCCGCTCCACCAGTTCGTCGAAACGCCTCGCACGCGCATCGTCGTCGGTGAGCGCCGCGAGTTCTGTGGCATAACCGAGCCGGACGGCGCCCTCGAGCCCCATCGCCCCAACCTCGCCCGTCGGCCAGGCGAGGGTCGCGGCCGTCTCGCGGAAACCACCGCCGGCCATCGCCTGGGCGCCAAGGCCGTAGGCCTTGCGCAGCACGACCGTCACGACCGGCACGCGCAGGTTGGCCCCAATGACGAACAGGCGGCTCACGTGCCGCACCGATCCGGTGCGCTCGGCGTCCGGTCCGACCATGAAACCCGGTGTGTCACAGAGCGAGACGATGGGCAGTCCGTGGGCATCGCACAGTTGCAGGAAGCGGGCCAGCTTGTCGGCGGCGTCCGAGTCGATCGCCCCGCCGAGGTGCCCGGGGTTGTTGGCGATCAGACCCATGGGCACGCCCTCAATGCGCACAAGCGCCGTGATCGCTCCGGGGGCGAAGGCGGCACGCAACTCGAAGACGGCGTCCTCGTCGGCGAGGGCGCGGACGACGGCCCGCACGTCATACGGAGTCTTGCGCTTCTCGGGCACGAGATGCCGCAAGCGGCGCTGGTCACCGGCTCGCCAATCTCCTTGCGCCCCTTGGAAGTAGCTCAAGTAGTCACGAGCGGCGGCCATCGCCGCCTCGTCGTCATCCACCACGACATCGACCACGCCATTGCGTGTCTGGACCGACATCGGGCCGATCTCCTCGGCCGCAAACCTGCCCAAGCCGCCGCCCTCGACCATCGCCGGCCCGGCCATCCCGATGGTCGAGTCACGGGTGGCGATCAGCACGTCGCACACGCCGGCGAGGGCCGCATTGCCGGCGAAGCACCGGCCGGTGACGACCGCAACGGTGGGCACTCGTCCGCTCAGGCGGGCCATGCTCGCGAAAGTCTCTACATCCAGTCCGCTGGCCACGATGTGCGTGGCATCGACGTCACCCGGCCGGCCGCCGCCGCCCTCGGCCAGCAGGACGACGGGCAGGCCCTGGGCGCGCGCGATCCGCAACGCGCGGTCGGTCTTCTTGTGGTTGAAGTAGCCCTGCGTCCCGGCGAGCACCGTGTAGTCGTAGGCGAGCACCAGGCACTCGGACCGCTGCTGCGCCTGGGCGCCTATGCGCCCGATGCCGGTGACGATGCCGTCGGCCGGAGTCATCGCAATGAGTTCCTCCAGTTCGCGACGGCCTCGTTGCGCCGCAACGGGAAAGCTCCCGTACTCCACGAAACTCCTGGGCTCCGTGAGCGCGGCGATATTCTCGCGGGCCGTTCGATGCCCGCCCGTATGCCGTTTGGTCACCGCCTCGGGCCGCGACGCGTCAAGGGTGACGGCCTTTCGCCCGAGCACGGCCGCCAGGTCAGGTCGGATGTGGTCGAGGTCCGTGTCGTCAGTCGTAGCGTCGGTGTGGGGCACCACGTGATCCGTCGCAGCCACCGTGGCGAGGACGTCGTCAACGCGGACCTGGTCGCCGACGGCCGGCGAGACCTGGACCAGCGTCCCGGCGACCCCTGCGGCGACCGGGTGCTCCATCTTCATCGACTCCACTACCAGGACGGTGCTCGTGGCAGCGACGACGTCGCCGGCATGTCGCAGGACCGCGACGACCGTTCCACCCAGCGGTGACGTGATCGCGTGGACATCCCCTGCGGAACTCATCGGCCAGCCTCTCTGCTTCCGCTCGCGGCCCGGCGACGACCGGAGACACGGATCACCAAGCGGGCCGCCAGGCTATCCGGGTTACCTTCTGCTGCCGCCGATCGGGTGGGGGCATAGCCTTCACGAAGGCAGGGCGCCGCGGCCCCGCCGAAGGAGCATCACCATGTCGGCCGAATCCCTGCCTTCCTCGGCGCCGCCCGGACCGTGACTGGGTCGAAATACCTCCTTCAACTCGGCGAACGCCGCATCCTGATACGCAGGGCTGTTTCAGGGCGAGAAGCAGTGGCGCCTGCGCAACTGGGAGGACTTCCCTGTGCCTCCCGACACCCTGACCGACATCGTGCTGACCCATGCGCACATGGACCATTGCGGCTACCTCCCGGCCCTGGTCAAGAACGGTTTCGACGGGCCCGTCTGGTGCACCGCGGGCACGGCCGCCCTTGCGGCAATCGTGTTGCGGGACTCGGGCTTTCTCGCCGAGCGCGAGGCGCGGGACGCGGCGGCGGGCGGCTGGTCCAAGCACACGCCGCCACTGCCGATCTACACCAGCGCAGACGTGGAACGCACCCTGCCCCTGTTGCACCCGGTCGATTTCGACACGCGCGTCGGCCTCGGCGAGGGGGTCGGCGTGGTCTTCACGCGGGCCGGCCAGGTCCTCGGCTCGGCCTCGGTGACGGCGACACGGCGCCGGGGAAGACGACGGTGACAGCGACCGGGGTCGTGCGCAGCTCGGCATACAACCCCTCGGTGAACAACTTCACGGCAGCCTTGCTCGCGCCATAGATCGTCTGGCCGGGCACCGGCGCGAAGCCGCCCATGCTGGAGACGTTGACGATCGCGGCTTCCGGCCGGGTCAGGAGCACGGGCAGAAAGGCCTTGCAGGTGTTGACGACGCCCCAGAAGTTGACGTCCATCACCTTCTCGATGTCGAGATAGTCCAACTCGGCGAACGGCACGAAACGCTGGATGATGCCGGCGATGTTGAGCAGCCCGTCGATCTGCCCGTGGGCCGCGATCACGGCGTCCGGCAGGGCGGCCACGCCGGCACGGTCAGCGACGTCGAGCGCGTGCGTGGAGCCGGCTGGCATTGGTCCCGGCCAGTGCCGTCGTCTCGGCCAGGCCCTCGTCGCGCAGGTCAACCGCCGCCACCCGAGCGCCGCGGGCGAGAAGGGCGAGGACCCTCACGACCGATCCCGTTGCCGCCCCCGGTCACGACGAACACCTTGTCGCGCAATCGCATTGCTGCCTCCTTGCCGCTGGACCCACGACCCGGCCGGGCCGTGCTGAGCGCCCACAATCATCGTATGCCGCTGCTCCGCGACCCTAGATGGCGGCCTCGCCGGTCTCCCCGGTGCGGACGCGGACAACCGACTCGACCGGCACGACCCAGACCTTGCCGTCGCCGATCCGGCCGCTGCGCGCGGCACTGACGATGGCCCGAACGATGTCCGCGCTGTCGTCATCCTCGGCTAGCACCTCGACGCGGACCTTGGGCACGAAGTCGACGACATATTCGGCGCCGCGATAGACCTCCGAGTGCCCGCGTTGCCGGCCGTGCCCGGCGACCTCGCCGATCGTCATCCCTTCGACGCCCAACGCGGTGAGCGCCGCACGCACGTCCTCGAGTGCATGCGGTTTGATCACGGCGGTCACCAGTTTCACAGGACGTCCTCTCGGTGGGTGGTCAGATTGGCGAGCAGGCCATGCCAGCTGGCCCGGCCGGCAGCCATGGCGTGCACTTCGTATGCCGTTTCCCCGTGCGCAGCGAGGTCGATGCCGCCCACCTCGTGGTCCTTGGCGATCCGGAAGCCGATGGTCTTCTCGATGAGCAGCCCGAGCAACCGGGCATCGTGAACGCAAACGCGAGGACGACGCCGGCCCCCACGGCTTGTTTACCGAGCTGGGTGACCCGTTACCTTCGTGATGGGTCCTCGACCTGAGGATCTCGGTCGCTGAGTCCGGCATGACTTACTGCCCCTGTCGTCGATGATCCGGGGGGTGTTGTCACCGGGC
>NZ_BAAAPN010000099.1:0-26041 GCF_039531165.1 Nostocoides vanveenii
CCCGGTGACAACACCCCCCGGATCATCGACGACAGGGGCAGTAAGTCATGCCGGACTCAGCGACCGAGATCCTCAGGTCGAGGACCCATCACGAAGGTAACGGGGCTCACCCGCCACCTTCCCCATGATGCCGCGGACAAAGGAGTTCACGTGCGACACCCCAGATTGCGTTGGCTGGCCGGCGCCGGCGCCGTGGCGCTTGCCGCCGCGCTTGCACCCAATGCCCAGGCGAGCTCGTCCGCCGAACGCGTCGATGGCGCTTCCGCCGCCCAGCTCGACGACCGCCCGGACGCCCAGGAGGAGGCCCGCCGCGCTGCCATCGAGCAGGCCACGTCGATGGTCATCTCGGGCCAGGCCGCCCCCGTTGACAAGGGCAAGGGCAAATCCGTCCAGATCTCGCCCGGACAATGGGCGCAATACTGGCCTGCAGTCGACCGACTCGATCCTGACCTTCCTCGTCGACTTCGGCACCCAGATCGACTCGCGGTTCCCCACGGCCCGGCCGGCCCGGTGCACAACAGCATCCCGCAACCCAACCGGTCGGTGGACAACACGACCTACTGGGTGCCGGACTTCACCTGGAGTGACGGCACGATCGCCCGCAACCGGATCCAGACCTTCGACTCCACCTTCGGTGTCGAGGCGAGCAACCCGATCTCGCTGCACCGCGAGACTGCTGCCGGTATGACGATCCTGACCGTCCCGTCGCAGGCACCGGTCGCGGTCTTCGACGACAGCGACCCGCTGCGCTACTACGACACCGCCAACCCGATGGGGAGTGTCAAGGTGGCCGGCGTGGGCGTGACCATCAAGGTCGTGCAGAGCAACTCCACGGGGAAGATGACCGTCAAGGTCAACTGACCGATTCGCCACTCGGGCGCGGCCAGCCTTTCCGCCCGATGCCAGAGGCCTCTTGTCCGCAACGGAACATTTCCCTTGCGGACAAGGGGTTTGTGGCATCGGGCGGTAAAGCTGTTGTCAGCCCGGTGTCCGCCAGGCGAGGGCGGCGTGGTCGGTCAGGCCAGCCAGGCGCGGGGCGTGGTCGATCGCGCACTCCCCCACCGGGAGCGGCGCGGTGGTCAGCGCATAGTCGTACCGGCACGCAGCCCCTGAGTGATCCACCCAGGTGGGCTCGGGATCGCCGGCCAGCGGATCGCGATAACCGAGGCCGCCGGTGAGCAGGCCGTATGCCGTGCGCTCCTCCCCCAGCACATAGAGCAGGCGATCGACGTGGCCCGGCGCGACGATATTGAGGTCGCCGACCAGGATCGTGGGGGCCGGGGGCAGTTCGCTCAGCCAGGTGAGGAAGGCCAGCAGCCAGTCGCGTTTGCGTTGCCGCTGAACGGCATTCGCATAGCGCACCGGATCACTGGCCGCGCCATAGACCGCGACGAGTCGCACCGGCTCCGCTCCCGGGCCGACCCCATCGGGCACCTGGGCGACGAGCACCCGCTCGGCCAGCATGCTGGGGCCGGGCACATCGAGCCGGGTCAGTCCCGCACCACGATCCACTACGAGCACCCCGAGCGAGGTGGCGTCCACGCCGGCCCGGCGCGCACCCGCCGGCTCGCGCAAGGAGGAGAAGGTCGCGAAGCCGGCCGCACGGCATACGTCCTCGATTAGGGCGGTTCCGGCGCCCCACCCGGTCTCGGTGAGCACGAGGACCTCCTCCTCGCACTGCCACAGATAAGCGAGCAGGTCCCTGGCCCGCTCCCGCGGCGGCCGCGAGATGTTCAGAGTGCGCAGCGAAGGGGTCACGCGTTGCGCGAGTAGAGGTAGGCGAGCACGCCCATTCCCACGACCAGCATCACGAGCACGGCGGTCAGCCGCTTGGGGTCGGTGCGGTTGAGGTGGAAGGCGCCGGCCACGATCGCGGCGATCCCGAGCAGCCGCAGCGGGCCCACCAGCCGCACGAGCGCGACCAGGCCCAGCCCGACCAGGACACCGCCAATCACCGCATTGCGGCCGGCGTCCGGTCTGGTGCTCACCCGCGCCAATCTACGGGACGTATGCCGTTCGCTCCCCCATACCGCCGGCCTCCCCTCGCCGTCGGATCGCCGGGACAAAAAGCGGATGCCGCCCACCCCAGGCGGGGTGAGCGGCATCCGATCATGCGAGATGGATCAGTCGAAGCGGTCCAGGCCCAACTCGACGTCGTCGAGGCGGATCGCCTCGCCGGTGCCCGCGCCGAAGACGGGGTAGGCGTAGTCGTCGTAGTTCGGCATGGCATACATCGCCGCGCGCGCCTCGGCGGTCGGCTCGACCCGGATGTCGCGGTAGCGAGGCAGGCCCGTACCGGCCGGGATGAGCTTGCCGAGGATGACGTTCTCCTTCAGGCCGAGCAGCGGGTCCGACTTGCCCTCCATCGCGGCCTCGGTCAGGACGCGGGTCGTCTCCTGGAAGGAGGCCGCCGAGAGCCAGCTGTCAGTCGCCAGCGAGGCCTTGGTGATCCCCATCAGTTCGGGACGACCGGAGGCCGGACGGCCCCCCTCGGCCACGACGCGACGGTTCTCGTCCTCGAAGCGGCCGCGCTCGGCCAGCATGCCCGGGAGCAGGTCGGCGTCGCCGGACTCGATGATCGTGATCCGCCGCAGCATCTGCCGGACGATGACCTCGATGTGCTTGTCGTGGATCGCCACACCCTGCTGGCGGTAGACAGCCTGCACCTCGTCGACGAGGTGCATCTGCACCTGGCGCGGGCCGAGGATGCGCAGCACCTGCTTGGGGTCGATGGCGCCCTGAACCAGCTTGGTGCCGACCGCCACGTGATCGCCGTCGGCGACCAGCAGACGCGCCCGCTTGCTGACCGGGTAGGCGTGCTCCTCCGAGCCGTCGTCCGGCGTCAGCAGGATGCGGCGGGTCTTGTCGGTCTCCTCGATCTCCACCCGGCCGGTGGCCTCGGCGATCGGAGCGACACCCTTGGGGGTGCGCGCCTCGAAGAGCTCGACAACACGCGGCAGACCCTGGGTGATGTCGTCACCGGCCACACCACCGGTGTGGAAGGTCCGCATCGTCAACTGGGTGCCGGGCTCACCGATGGACTGGGCGGCGATGATGCCGACCGCCTCACCGATGTCGACCAGCTTGCCGGTGGCCAGCGAGCGGCCGTAGCACTTGGCACAGGTGCCGACCTTGGACTCACAGGTCAGGACCGAACGGACCTTGACCTCGTCCACGCCGGCGCCGAAGAGCGCACCGATGACCACGTCACCGAGGTCGATGCCGGCCTCGGCCAGCACCTCTCCGTCGCGGGTGATCGCCTCGGCGAGCGTGCGGGCATAGACCGACGTCTCGACCTCGTCGTGGACGATACGGCCGCCGCTCTCGGACTTCGCCGCGATCGGCATCGTCAGGCCACGCTCGGTGCCACAGTCGTCCTCGCGGATGATGACGTCCTGCGAGACGTCGACCAGGCGCCGGGTGAGGTAGCCCGAGTCCGCGGTCCGCAGCGCGGTGTCGGCCAGACCCTTGCGCGCACCGTGGGTGGAGATGAAGAACTCCAGCACCGACAGACCCTCACGGAAGTTCGTGCGGATCGGGCGCGGGATGATCTCGCCCTTGGGGTTGGCCATCAGGCCACGCATACCGGCGATCTGACGCAACTGGAACCAGTTACCGCGCGCCCCGGAGTTGACCATCCGGAAGATGGGGTTGCTCTTGGGGAAGTTGGACTCCATCTCCTTGGAGACTTCGTTGGTCGCCTTGGTCCAGATCTCGATGAGCTCCTGACGGCGCTCGTCGTCGGTGATCAGGCCGCGCTCGAACTGCGTCTGCACCTTGGTCGCGCTCGTCTCGTAGCCGGCGAGGATCTCGCCCTTGCGCGGCGGCGTGACGACATCGGAAACCGCCACCGTCGTGCCCGAGCGGGTCGCCCAGTGGTAGCCGGCTTCCTTGAGCGCATCGAGGCTCGCCGCGACCTGGACCTTGCTATAGCGCTCGGCCAGGTCGTTGACGATCGTCGAGAGGCGCTTCTTGTCAACCGGCTCGTTGACGAAGGGGTAATCAAAGGGCAGCGTGGTGTTGAACAGCGCACGGCCCAGGGTGGTCTCGACCAGCAGCATCGGCACCCCGCCGCCCTCGCCCGCCTCGACACCCTCGGGCAACTCGGCCCCGACCGACGGAACGACATCCATAAGGCGAATCTTGACCATGCTGCCGAGTTCGATCTCGTGGGCGTCGAAGGCCATGCGGGCCTCGGCCACCGTGGAGAAGACGCGCCCGGACCCCTTGCCATCCTCGACCTCGGAGGTCAGGTGGTAGAGGCCGATGATCATGTCCTGGGTGGGCATGGTCACCGGGCGGCCATCGGCCGGCTTGAGGATGTTGTTGGAGGACAGCATCAGGATGCGGGCCTCGGCCTGCGCCTCGGCCGACAGCGGCAGGTGCACGGCCATCTGGTCACCGTCGAAGTCCGCGTTGAAGGCGGTGCAGACGAGCGGGTGGATCTGGATGGCCTTGCCTTCGACCAGCTGCGGCTCGAAGGCCTGGATGCCGAGGCGGTGCAGGGTGGGCGCACGGTTGAGCAGCACGGGGTGCTCGGTGATGACCTCTTCGAGGACATCCCACACGACCGACTTCTGGCGCTCGACCTGACGCTTGGCCGACTTGATGTTCTGCGCATGGTCGAGGTCGACCAGGCGCTTCATCACGAACGGCTTGAACAGCTCCAGCGCCATCTGCTTGGGCAGACCGCACTGGTGCAGCTTCAACTGCGGGCCGACGACGATGACCGACCGGCCGGAGTAGTCGACGCGCTTGCCGAGCAAGTTCTGACGGAAACGCCCCTGCTTGCCCTTGAGCATGTCGGACAGCGACTTCAGCGGGCGGTTGCCCGGGCCGGTGACCGGCCGGCCACGACGACCGTTGTCGAACAACGAGTCCACGGCCTCCTGCAGCATCCGCTTCTCGTTGTTGACGATGATCTCGGGCGCGCCGAGGTCGAGCAGACGCTTCAACCGGTTGTTGCGGTTGATGACGCGGCGGTAGAGGTCGTTCAGGTCGGAGGTCGCGAAGCGGCCACCGTCGAGCTGCACCATCGGGCGCAGGTCCGGCGGGATGACCGGGACCGCGTCGAGCACCATACCGGCGGGGTTGTTGTCCGTCGTCATGAACGCGGAGACGACCTTGAGGCGCTTGAGGGCGCGGGTCTTCTTCTGGCCCCGGCCGGTGGCGATGATTTCGCGCAGCAGCGCCGCCTCGGCGTCGAGGTCGAAGGTCTCCAGACGCTTCTGGATCGCCGCGGCGCCCATCCCCCCCTCGAAGTAGAGACCGAAACGGTCCCGCATCTCGCGGTAGAGGATCTCATCGCCCTCGAGGTCTTGGACCTTGAGGTTCTTGAACCGGTCCCAGACCTGGGTGAGGCGGTCGAGTTGACCGTCCGCACGCCGGCGGATCTGCGCCATCTCACGCTCGGCCCCATCGCGGACCTTGCGCTTGACGTCGGCCTTGGCCCCGTCGTTCTCCAGCTCGGCGGTGTCGGCTTCGAGCTTCTTGGCGCGGGCCTCGATGTCGGCGTCGCGACGGTTTTCGATCTCCTTCTTCTCCACCTCGATCTGTGCCTCCAGGGAGGGCAGGTCGGCGTGGCGCTGGTCGACATCGACCGAGGTGATCATGTAGGCGGCGAAGTAGATGACCTTCTCCAGGTCCTTCGGCGCCAGGTCGAGCAGGTAACCCAGGCGCGAGGGCACGCCCTTGAAGTACCAGATGTGGGTGACCGGAGCCGCGAGCTCGATGTGGCCCATCCGCTCACGACGCACGGCCGCGCGGGTCACCTCGACGCCGCAGCGCTCGCAGATGATGCCCTTGAAGCGCACACGCTTGTACTTGCCACAGGCACACTCCCAATCCCGGGTGGGACCGAAGATGCGCTCGCAGAAGAGACCGTCCTTCTCCGGCTTCAGGGTCCGGTAGTTGATGGTCTCCGGCTTCTTGACCTCGCCGTGGCTCCACTCGCGGATGCTGTCCGCGGTGGCGAGGCCGATACGCAGTTGATCAAAGTTGTTGACGTCCAGCACTACGTGCTTCCTATCTTCCGTATGCCGTTCAGTTCAGTTGGTATGCGGCTGGCCCGAAGGCCAGGACGGAGCTTCGCCCCGGCCAGTCTCATTCCGTCGAACCAGGCTCGCTTCGCTCGCGGTTCGGCGGCGGACTCGACGATCCCTAGCGGGATCGCTCGTCCGACTGCCCGGGACGTCGCAATCACACTTCCTCTACGGAAGAGGGCTCGCGCCGGGACAGGTCGATGCCGAGTTCCTGAGCGGCCTGGAAGACGTCGTCCTCGGTGTCGCGCAGTTCGATCTGGCTGCCGTCCTGGCTGAGCACCTCGACGTTCAAGCACAAGGACTGCATCTCCTTGATGAGGACCTTGAACGACTCGGGGATGCCCGGCTCGGGAATGTTCTCGCCCTTGACGATGGCCTCGTAGACCTTCACGCGGCCGGTGACGTCGTCGGACTTGATCGTCAGCAACTCCTGCAGGGCGTATGCCGCGCCGTACGCCTCCAGGGCCCAGACCTCCATCTCACCGAAGCGCTGGCCACCGAACTGGGCCTTACCGCCGAGCGGCTGCTGGGTGATCATCGAGTAGGGACCGGTGCTGCGCGCGTGGATCTTGTCGTCCACGAGGTGATGCAGCTTCAGGATGTACATGTAGCCGACCGAGACCGGGTCCGGGAAGGGCTCGCCGGAGCGGCCGTCGAACAGGCGTGCCTTGCCGTTGGGCCCGACGAGTCGCTGGCCATCACGCGTGGGCAGCGTGGACTCGAGCAGACCGAAGATCTCCTCCTCGCGGGCACCGTCGAAGACGGGGCTCGCGACCCGGGTGCCGGGCTCCGCGTGGTGCGCGTCGGCAGCCATACCGGCAGCCCACTCGGCACCATCCGGGACCTGCCAGCCGCGGCTGGCGGCCCACCCGAGGTGGAGTTCGAGGACCTGGCCGATGTTCATTCGGCCCGGGACACCGAGCGGGTTGAGCACGACGTCGACCGGCGTACCGTCCTCGAGGAAGGGCATGTCCTCGACCGGCAGGATCTTGGAGATGACGCCCTTGTTGCCGTGGCGGCCGGCGAGCTTGTCGCCGTCGGTGATCTTGCGCTTATTGGCGACATAGACGCGGACCAACTGGTTGACGCCCGGGGGCAGCTCGTCGCCGTCCTCCTTGTCGAAGACCTTGACACCGATGACGGTGCCGGTCTCGCCGTGAGGAACCTTGAGCGAGGTGTCGCGGACTTCGCGGGCCTTCTCCCCGAAGATCGCGCGCAGCAGGCGCTCCTCCGGGGTCAGCTCGGTCTCACCCTTGGGGGTGACCTTGCCCACCAGCAGGTCGCCGTCGCGGACCTCGGCGCCGATGCGGATGATGCCGCGCTCGTCGAGGTCGGCCAGGACCTCTTCGGAGACATTCGGGATGTCCCGGGTGATCTCCTCGGGGCCGAGCTTGGTGTCGCGGGCGTCGACCTCGTGCTCCTCGATGTGGATCGAGGAGAGGACGTCGTCCTGCACCAGACGCTGGGAGAGGATGATCGCGTCCTCGTAGTTGTGGCCCTCCCAGGGCATGAAGGCCACGAGGAGGTTCTTGCCGAGCGCCATCTCGCCGCCGTCGGTCGCGGGACCGTCGGCGATCAGGCCGCCCTCCTCCAGACGATCGCCTTCGGCGACCACGACACGCTGGTTGTAGGAGGTGCCCTGGTTGGAGCGGGCGAACTTCGCGATCCGGTAGGTGCGGTGGGTGCCGTCGTCGGCGGCGACGCTGACCAGGTCGGCCGAGACCTCGGTGACAACGCCCGCCTTCTCGGCCCGCACGACATCGCCGGAGTCGAGCGCCGCACGGAACTCCATCCCGGTGCCGATGAGCGGGGCCTCGCTGCGCACCAGCGGGACCGCCTGACGCTGCATATTGGCGCCCATGAGCGCTCGGTTGGCGTCGTCGTGCTCGAGGAAGGGGATCATCGCGGTCGCGCCGGAGACCATCTGCCGGGGCGAGACGTCCATGTAGTCGACCTCGTCGGCGGCGACGTCGATCGCCTCACCGCCCTTGGTGCGGACCAGGACGCGGTTCTCGGCGAAGGTGCCGTCGACGTCCAGCGCGGCGTTCGCCTGGGCGATGACGTACTTGTCCTCCTCGTCGGCGGACAGGTAGTGGATCTCGTCGCTGACCTTGTTGCCCTCGACCTTGCGGTAGGGGGTCTCGATGAACCCGAAGGCGTTGATGCGGGCATACGACGCGAGCGAGCCGATCAGGCCGATGTTCGGGCCTTCTGGGGTCTCGATCGGGCACATGCGGCCGTAGTGCGACGGGTGAACGTCACGGACCTCCATGCCCGCGCGGTCACGGGAGAGACCGCCCGGCCCGAGCGCGGACAACCGACGCTTGTGGGTCAGGCCCGCGAGCGGGTTGTTCTGGTCCATGAACTGCGAGAGCTGCGAGGTGCCGAAGAACTCCTTGATCGACGCCACCACCGGGCGGATGTTGATCAGGGTCTGCGGGGTGATCGCCTCGACGTCCTGGGTGGTCATCCGCTCGCGGACGACGCGCTCCATCCGCGACAGGCCGGTGCGGACCTGGTTCTGGATGAGCTCGCCGACCGTGCGCAGGCGCCGGTTGCCGAAGTGGTCGATGTCGTCGGTCTCGACGCTGATATCGATGTTCTCGCCGTCGCGCACGCCGGGAAGGGTCGTGTCGCCGCGGTGGAGTGCCACGAGGTATTTGATCGTGCCGACGATGTCCTCGATGGTGAGGACCGAGTCGTGCAGGTCGACGTCGCGGCCGAGCTTGCGCCCGATCTTGTAGCGACCGACCTTGGCCAGGTCGTAGCGCTTCGGGTTGAAGTAGAGGTTGTCGAGGAGGTTCTGCGCCGCCTCGCGCGTCGGGGGCTCGCCCGGGCGCAGCTTGCGGTAGATGTCGAGCAGCGCCTCGTCCTGACCGGCGATGTGGTCCTTCTCGAGCGTCAGCTCCATCGACTCGTAGCCGGCGAACTCCTCGCGGATCTCGGCCTCGGACATGCCAAGGGCCTTCAGCAGCACGGTGACGCTCTGCTTGCGCTTGCGGTCGACGCGCACGCCGATCATGTCGCGCTTGTCGATCTCGAACTCCAGCCACGCACCGCGGCTCGGGATGACCTTGGTGGTGTAGATGTCCTTGTCGGACGTCTTGTCCGGCGTGCGCTCGAAGTAGACGCCGGGGCTGCGGACCAGCTGGCTGACGACGACGCGCTCGGTGCCGTTGATGATGAAGGTGCCGCGCTCGGTCATCAGCGGGAAGTCGCCCATGAAGACCGTCTGGCTCTTGATCTCACCAGTGGTGGTGTTCATGAACTCGGCGGTGACGAAGAGGGGCGCGGAGTAGGTCTGGTCCCGCTCCTTGCAGTCCTCGATGGAGTACTTGCTCTCCTCGAAGCGGTGGTCACGGAAGCTCAGGCTCATCGAGCCCGAGAAGTCCTCGATCGGGGAGATCTCCTCGAAGATCTCTTCGAGCCCCGAACGGTCGGGGACGTTACGCCGACCGGACGCGACAGCTTCGGCGACCCGCTCCTGCCACCGCTCGTTTCCGAGCAGCCAGTCGAAAGACTCGGTCTGCAGGGCGAGGAGGTCGGGGACTTCGAGGGGTTCGCGAATCTTTGCGAAGCTGAGACGACCGGAGGCCGTTCGTGCGGTCTGCACAGTTGCGGTGCGCGAGGCAGCCAAGGATGGATCCTTCCACGGGCCTGTGTGGTGTGCGGCGGCTGTCGACCCGCGGGATCACGGTTGACGCGACCGGGCTGGTCGGCCCGGGATATGAAGCGTCAGACACGAGGGTGGGAGGGTAGACAGCGCAAAGAATCACAATACAGCATTAAGGCATGGCTGTCCAAGCCTGTCCAGTGCCCATCCGGACGGCGGTCGCGAAAAGCGACGCGTAGAGGATGACGCGGAACACGGCATACGTCAAGCAGGCGCGCGCGATTCGCATGTCCCGGTAGCGCGTCCGCGCCCGAGGACGCCGAAGGGGCGGACCGAAACTCGGTCCGCCCCAACGTTTTTCGTCCCTACAAACTCACTTGAGTTCGACGGTGGCGCCGGCTTCCTCGAGCTGGGCCTTCGCCTTGTCGGCGGTGGCCTTGTCGACCTTCTCCAGGACGGCCTTGGGAGCGCCGTCCACGAGGTCCTTGGCCTCCTTCAGGCCGAGAGAGGTCAGCGAGCGGACCTCCTTGATGACCTGGATCTTCTTGTCACCGGCAGCGGCGAGGATGACGTCGAACTCGTCCTGCTCCTCGGCCTCGGCCGGAGCTTCGGCCGCGCCGCCGCCACCGATGGCCGGACCGGCCATCAGCGGGGCCGCGGCGGTGACGCCGAAGGTCTCCTCGAACTGCTTGACGAACTCGGAGAGCTCGATCAGGGTCATCTCCTTGAAGGCCTCAAGGAGCTCGTCGGTGCTGAGCTTCGCCATGATGGCGTCCTTTCTTTCGTATGCCGTGAGTGGCGTGAGGGTGGTGTGCCCGGTCCCGGTGGGATCAGGCGTCCGCGTCGCCACTCGGGGCGACGTCGTCGGCCGGGGCGTCCGCGGGTGCGTCCGCCGGCGCTGCGGGGGCAGCGGCGACCGGCCCTTCGCTCTCGACCTTGGCACGCAGGGCGTCGACGGTGCGAACGGCCTGCGACAAGGGCGCGGCGAAGAGGTAAACAGCGCGGCTCAGCGAGGTATTCATGGCCCCGGCGAGCTTGGCGAGCAGAACCTCGCGCGACTCGAGGTCGGCGAGCTTCTTGATCCCGTCGGCGTCGAGAGCGCGCCCGTCGAGGACACCGCCCTTGATCACCAGCAGGGGGTTGGCCTTGGCGAAGTCACGCAGACCCTTCGCGGCCTCGACGGGGTCACCGTCGACGAACGCGATGGCGGTCGGGCCGACGAACTGACCCTCGAAAGCGGTCACCCCGGCTTCCTTGGCCGCCAAATCGGTCAGCGTGTTCTTGACCACGGCGTAGGTGGCGTTGCCACGGAGGCTGGTGCGCAGCTGGGTCAGCTGCTTCACGGTGAGCCCGCGGTACTCCGTGAGAACGGCCGCATTCGAGGTGCGGAACTTCTCCGCCAACTCGGCGATGGCAGCCGACTTTGCGGGCTTTGCCATTAGGGCCTCCTTCGTCGTTCGTGCCGCTGGTCTGCTCCCGGCCCACAACGAAAAGGGCCCCGGCGCAGGACACGGGGCGAACGGCATACGGAACGATCGGCGAAGCCGAGGCGGTATGACGGTCAAGCGTGGCCTGCGCTGGTTGCCCGCCTCGCGGCGGGACCTTCGGTCGGATACGACAACCGGCGGTCTTTGGTCGTGATCAGGATACGGCCCGACCCGGCATCCGCCCAAATCCACGTCGTAGGCTACTGACGGTAGGGGAGGCATATCGGGCGCCATAGCGCCCGCTTTGCCTCACCTACCCGCCGGTAACTCGCGCTGGACTACATGGTGGTGACTTGGGAGGCCGGCGGAGCAGAGATGTCGACCTTCTTGCCCCAGTCGGAGTAGTCGACGGTGATCTCCATGCCCATATTGATGGTCGAGTGGACCGGCCGACCCTGGCCGTCAAGGGTATAGGTGACCGGGATACTGTCCGGCAGGGTGATGCCGGTCGGCTTGTCCATGCCGGTCGCACTCATGACCTTGGCGAGGTCGAGATCGAGCGAGAGCGTCGTCAGATCGCCCTCCTTCTTGGTGACCTTGGCCTTCTGTCCACCGAAGGCCTTGGCCATCACGGCCGGGTCGAAGCTGTTGAGGTTGCCGGCGCCGGCGCCCGCGGCCTCGGCGGCGTCCATCTTGACCCACTTGGTGCCGCCGGTCAGGCCCTTCATATAGGAGACCCCGCCGATGGTGATCATGTCGATCTTGGTGCCCATCATCTCCATGGTCATGGCCATGTCCTGCTTGCCCTTGACGACCTTGAAGTCCCCCTCGGCCGTGATGGACCCACCCATGTCCATCTTCATGTGGCCGGTCGCGCCGTCGACGAAGACCTTCTGCATCGCCTGGCCGAGGGCGATGGCGTCGATCTCGTCGCCGACCTTGGCGCTGGCGATGTCGGTGCTGCCGCCGCCCCCCGGGTCGGTGGTCTTGGAAGCGGTTGTCGTCGCAGTGGTTGCGGTCGTCGCTGCCGTGGACTGCGTGCCGGTGCCGCTGGCCGCGGCGCCCGAAGTGCTGCTGGTGCCGTCGCTGCTCCCGCACGCGCTCAGCATCAGCGCGCCGGCCGCGATCACGGCCCCGATCGAGGTCTTGGTCAGCTTCATGGGTCCTCCCCCAGTGGTGTTCATCCCGTCCGACGTATGCCGGACGCCTGCTTCGCCCAGAACTGTAAACCGTCCGCGCGCCTGACTAGACGTCTCTGGCAGCCGGGCGGTTCCTCCCGGGTTGACGGATCGCCGATCAGGAACTGGGCGAGGCGGTGGGCAGCGGGCCGATCTCATCCTTGGCCGGGGCGACGATGGCGACCTCCTTGCCCCAGTCGGCGTAGGTCGTGCTGATCGAGGTCAAGCCCAGATCGTTCTCGATGGTCAGTGGCTTGCCCTCCGCGTCCAGGGTGATCACGACGGTGGCGGCCTTGGCCAGGCGCGGGATCGCGGACTTGCTCTTGCCGGCGGCGGCGAAGTAGTCGGCGATCGGGATGCTCCCCTGGTAGGCGCTCGACCCCGCGCCGCCGCCGGACGTCACGCTGGTGACCTTGGCCTTGGCGAGCGACTTGCCGATGACCAGCGGGTCCGCGCCGGACAGCGTGCCGATGGTGACGGCGGCGAGCGCGTCGTCGACCTGGATCCACTTCGGCGAGAGCGCCGGGTTGTGCAGATAGGTGACGCCGTCGACGACGCGGGCCTGATCGAGGTGCCATTGGAGGCCATCGTCACGTCCTGATCGACGTGCTCGCCCTTGATGGCGAAGTCGCCCTCGCTGGTGACCTCGCCCATGACGATCTGGACCGAACCGGTGGCGCCGTCGGGGAGATCGGGGCCCCGACAGCCCACGTCGAGAAACCGAAACACCCGGGCGGGCACGAGGAGTTCTCGTTCCCGCCCGGGTGTGGCACGGCATACGGGCCCGTATGCCGTGTGGTGACGTGAGCGGTCAGCTCGCGTCGTCCTCCATCAGGTTGCGCGTCTTGCTGAAGTCCAGCGGGATGCCCGGGCCCATGGTGGTGGTCATGGTGGCCTTGAGCAGGAAGCGGCCCTTGGACGCGGCCGGCTTCAGACGGAGCACCTCATCGAGAGCGGCGCCATAGTTCTCCACCAGGGCGGCGTCGCTGAAGGACGTCTTGCCGATGATGAAGTGCAGGTTGGCGTGCTTGTCGTTGCGGAACTCGATCTTGCCGCCCTTGATGTCGGAGACGGCCTTGCCGGTGTCCATGGTGACGGTGCCGGTCTTCGGGTTCGGCATCAGGCCACGCGGGCCGAGGATCTTGCCGAGGCGGCCGACCTTGCCCATCAGGTCCGGGGTCGCGACGACGGAGTCGAAGTCGAGCCAGCCGCCAGCGACCTTCTCGATCATGTCGTCGGAGCCGACGTACTCGGCGCCGGCGGCCCGGGCCGCCTCGGCGCGCTCGCCATTGGCGAAGACGAGGACGCGGGCGGTCTTGCCGGTGCCATTCGGCAGGTTGACGGTGCCGCGGACGATCTGGTCGGCCTTGCGGGGGTCGATGCCGAGGCGCAAGGCCACCTCGACGGTCGCGTCGTACTTGGTGGTCGAGGTCTCCTTGGCGAGCTTGACGGCGTCAAGCGGGCTGTAGACCTTGTCCTTGTCGATCTTCTCGGCGGAGGCCTTGTAGGCCTTGCTGCGCTGCATGCAGAACTCCTGATATCAGAGGTGGAGGTTGTGGTGCGGGCCAGCGCGGCCCTTCCACGCGGCATACCGGCCGGGGTGGCCGGTGCTGCCTTGGTGAGCTCAGAGCTCGGTGGTGATGCCCATCGACCGGGCGGTGCCGGCGATGATGCGCATCGCCATGTCGATGTCGTTGGCGTTGAGGTCTTCCATCTTCTGCTCGGCGATGGCGCGCACCTGGTCCTTGGTCAGCTTCGCAACCTTGGTCTTGTGCGGCTCGCCGGACCCCTTGGCGACGCCCGCGGCCTTTTTGATCAGCTCGGCGGCCGGCGGGGTCTTGGTGATGAAGGTGAAGGAGCGGTCTTCGTAGACCGTGATCTCGACCGGGATGACATTGCCGCGCTGGGCTTCCGTCGCGGCGTTGTAGGCCTTGACGAACTCCATGATGTTGACGCCGTGCTGACCCAGGGCCGGGCCGACGGGCGGGGCCGGCGTCGCGGCACCGGCGTTGATCTGCAGCTTGATAAAGCCGGTGATCTTCTTCTTCTTGGGAGGCATTGATTTTCCTTTTGTCGTGGGCCGACGCCGTGGGCGATGACCCGGTTGCACCGCCGAGCCGCGAGCTTGCAGCCTGGTTCGGCGGAAATCTTCAATTGTGCGAGCGGAGCGAGCTCCGCGCTTTCGAGGGGAAACGGGGGCGGAGCCCCGTGTCTTAGATCTTGGCGACCTGGCTGAAGCCGAGTTCGACCGGGGTCTCGCGGCCGAAGATCGAGACCAGCACCTTCAGCTTCTGGGTGTCGGGGTTGATCTCGGAGATCGTGGCCGGCATGGTCTCGAAGGGGCCTTCCATGACCGTGACCGACTCACCGATCTCGAAGTCGACAATGGTGATCGTCCCGCCCTTGCCGCCCACTCCGGCCGCCGCGCCCTTGGCGGGCTTGGCCGCGCCCAGGTCGACCGGCTTGAGCATGTCGAAGACCTCATCGAAGCTCAGCGGCACGGGGGCGTGCGCGTTGCCGACGAAGCCGGTGACCCCGGGCGTATGCCGCACAGCACCCCACGACTCGTCGGTCAACTCCATCCGGACCAGGACATAGCCGGCATACCGGACGCGGTGCACGACCTTCTTCTGGCCGTTCTTGATCTCGGTGACGTCTTCCATCGGCACCTGGACCTCGAAGATGTAGTCCTCCATGTTGAGGGAGGTCATGCGGGTCTCGAGGTTGTGCTTGACGCGGTTCTCGTAGCCCGCGTAGGAGTGGATGACATACCAGTCGCCGTACTTGGCCTTGAGCTCGTCGCGGAAGGCCGCCACGGGATCGGCGGGCAGCAGGTCGCCGTCCTCGTCCTCGAGCGCGTTGCCGTCGGCTGGCGCATCGCCGTCGGCTTCGTCGGCGAGAGCCTCGTCCTCGGTCACCGCATCGGTGGCTTCGGGGGTCTCGACCTCGAGGTCGACGTCGGCGGCCTCGGTCGCGTCGAGGTCGTCGGCGCGCACATCGATCGCGGCGTCGTCGAAGTCCTCGGGCTCCTGCGGAGCGTTCACGTCCTGCGACATCGGTGTACTACCTCACGTTCTTCTCGAGCCAGGGCTGGCGATCTTCGTGGCACGGCGCTCGCCGGCCCACGGGCTGACGGGTCAGCCGCCGAAGACCCACATCACGAGTTTGCTGAAGCCGAAGTCCAGACCCGAGGTCAACGCCATCATGAAGGTCACGAAGACGATGACGACCAGGGTGTAGTTGATCAACTCATCGCGCGTGGGCCGCACGACCTTGCGCATCTCGTCGATGACCTGACGGATGAACAGGCGCAGCCGCGCGATCGGGCTCAGGCCCTTGCCGCTCTTGGCCGGGCGGCTCGCGCTACCGCGGGCCGGGGCGTCGAGATCGGTCACGGGTCAACTCGCTTCTGGTCGTTCTGGGTGGACTACGGCCGGGCCGTTACCGCAGGGCAGGAGGGACTCGAACCCCCAACCGCCGGTTTTGGAGACCGGTGCTCTACCAATTGAGCCACTGCCCTAGGGGAACGCGCGGGTCGGAGACACGGTTCCCGGGTGGTCGCGGGCATGCCGGAGCAGCCATGGACCAGGGATCAGCATACGGGACGATCGTGGGTGCACGCGAACCGCGGCCGCCATCCGGGCCGCTCGCGAACGGCATACGGAAAGTGGAACGATGGGCGGGTGAGTGACGCGAAGCAGCCGTTGTCGTCCCTGTCCGCCGCGCAATTGCGCGACTACCTGGCCGCCCAGCAACGCGCGTACACCGTGCTGCAGGAGCGCGGCCTGGCGCTCGACCTGACGCGGGGCAAGCCGAGCACGGCGCAACTCGATCTCTCCGACGAACTCTTGCACCTGCCGGTCACGGTCAAGGACGGCGACGGGGTCGACTGCCGCAACTACGGGGGGCTGACCGGGATTCGGCAGATCCGCGAGATGTTCGCGGATCTGCTGTGGGTCGAGCCCGAACAGGTGGTCGCCGGGGGCAACTCCAGCCTGACGATGATGCACGACTGCCTCGTGCAGATGCTGCTGCACGGCGCCGTCGACTCGGCGCGGGCGTGGGCGCGCGACGAGCGGGTGAAGTTCATCTGCCCGGTGCCGGGGTATGACCGCCACTTCACGATGCTCGCGTCCTATGGCATCGAGATGATTCCCGTCGACATGCTCGCAGACGGTCCGGATGCGGACGCGATCGAGGCACTCGTCGCAACCGATGCCGCGATCAAGGGCATGTGGATCGTCCCGACCTATGCCAACCCCTCGGGCTCGGTGATCAGCATGGAGGTTGCGTCGCGGCTGGCCGCGATGCCGACGGCAGCGCCCGACTTCAAGATCTTCTGGGACAACGCCTATGCCTTCCACCACCTGACCGAGCAGGAGGCAAAGGGCGTCGACATCCTCTCCGTCTGCTCCGGGGCGGGTCACCCCAACCGGCCGATCATGTTCGCGTCCACCTCCAAGATCACGTATGCCGGCGCCGGTGTCGCCTTCCTGGCCGCGAGCGCGGAGAACGTCGCCTGGTATCTGCGCCATCAGCAGTTCGCTTCGATCGGGCCGGACAAGCTCAACCAGTTGCGGCATGTGCAGTACTTCAAGACGCCCCAGGGGGTGCGCGACCTGATGGTCAAGCACCGCGAGATCCTCGCGCCCAAGTTCGCGGCAGTGGACGCCGCGCTGACTGCGGAGCTCGACGGCCTGGAAGTGGCGACCTGGTCGAAGCCGACGGGCGGGTATTTCGTCAATCTCGATGTGCTGGACGGGACGGCCGGCCGGGTGGTCGCGCTGGCCAAGGCCGCTGGGATCGTGCTGACGCCGGCGGGGGCGTCCTTCCCGGGCGGTCACGATCCGCGGGATCGCAATATCCGGCTCGCGCCGTCCTTCCCCGTGCTCGCGGATGTCGAGACGGCGATGGCCGGCGTGGCCACCTGCGTGGCTCTCGCGAGCGCCGAGAAGCTGGCGGCGCGGCATACGGCCGCCGCGAGCACCCCGGAAGGAGAATGAGGTCATGTCCGAACAGACCGAATCGATCAATGACGACCTGACGGCCTACAGCCTCGACGACGAGGACCAGCTGCAGCCTGAGGACACCCTCATCGACGACGGCATCGACGATGTCCTCGACCGTGGCTACTCCCCCGCCGACACCGACCGCGGATCGCGCGCCTTCGGCGTGACGGCGAGCGAGCAGGCCGGACACGAGACGATCGACCAACGAGTGCTGCAAGAGGTCCCCGATCCGGACTCCGCCTACGGCGCGCCGCTGAACGAGTCGGGGCTGGATGTCGAGCCGCTCGGTGGCGACGACCCCGATGCCATACCGGCCGACGAGGATTGGCTCGGGGATGCCGAGATTGGCGACCGGCGGGCCGGCCGGTTGGTCGCGCCCGACCAGGGATTGGGCCCGGATATCGAGGGCGACGTCTACGGCACCGATGTGGGCATCGACGGGGCGGGCGCCTCCGCCGAGGAAGCCGCGATGCACATCATCGACGGCGACGACGTCAGGTACGACGACTGAGCACTGAGCACGAACCGAGCGACGCCTCCGCGGGCGGCGATCGCTCGGCTGGGCATGGGCAGGCCGGCGCGGCCGGGACGGACGCAGGCCGGACGGGCGCGGCCGGGACGGGCGCGAGGACGATCGCGAGGCAAACGGCCGGTGCACCTGGTCGACGCGATCTGGCCACGCTGCCCAAGGCGCACCTGCACCTGCACTTCACCGGCTCGCTGCGGCTGGGCACGCTGATCGAGCTGGCGCGGGCACACGATCTGCACCTGCCGGACGCGTTCGTCGAGCACTGGCCGCCGCGGCTGGCCAGCGTGCGCGACGAACGCGGATGGTTCCGCTTTCAGCGGCTCTATGACGCCGCCCGCGCGTGTGTGCGTTCGGAGGCCGACATGCGGCGCCTGGTGCGGGAGGCCGCACTCGACGATGCGGTCGAGGGGTCCCGATGGCTGGAGATCCAGGTGGACCCCACGTCCTACGCCCCCTTCGTCGGAGGCCTGACACCGGCCCTGGAGATCGTGCTTGACGAGGCGGCCGCGGTCTCGCGGGCGGGTGGGGCGCCCGTCGGCGTGATGGTCGCGGCATCACGGATCCGGCACCCGCTCGATGCGCGGACGCTGGCCCGGTTGGCGGCGCGGTATGCCGGCGACGGGCCCGGGGCCGTCGTCGGTTTCGGGCTGAGCAATGACGAGCGGCGCGGCGACACCAGGGAGTTCGGCGTGGCCTTCGACATCGCGCGCAAGGCGGGCCTGGCGCTCATGCCGCACGCCGGTGAATTGCTCGGGCCGGCGGCGGTCGAGGAGACGCTGGATGCGCTGGGTCCGGACCGCCTCGGGCACGGCGTGCGCTCGGTGGAGGATCCGCGCCTGGTGGACCGGCTGGCCGGCGAGGGCGTGGCCCTTGAGGTCTGCCCGGGGTCGAATGTCGCGCTCGGCGTGTTCGACGAGATCGACGAGGTGCCCTTGCGGACGCTGGTCGACGCGGGCGTCCGGGTAGCGTTGGGCGCCGACGACCCGCTGCTCTTCGGTTCGCGGCTGGTCGATCAGTACGTCTTCGCGCGCGATCGCCTCGGCTTCGGCGATGCCCAGCTGGCCGACCTGGCCCGCGGCTCCCTGCTCGCCTCCCGCGCGCCCGACGAGATCCGGAACGCAGCAATGGCCGATATCGACGCCTGGCTCGCCGCCCATCCCGCCTAGTGCAGCGGTCGGCGGTCCGTACCCGTCGAGAGACTGGTTCAGCCCCGTCGAAAGGCCGGTTCAGCCACGTCGAAAAGCCAGGTCGGGTTGTCGAGCGGCCGTACCGGCCTCTCGACAACCCCGAACCGGCCTCTCGACGGTCAGAGGTCGTGGCCGACGAAGACCGGTTCGTTGACGAGGGCCACGCCGAAGGCATCCTGAACGCCGTCGCGGACGGTGCGTGCCAGCGCGAGGATGTCGGCTACCGACGCCGCGCCCCGGTTGGTGACGGCGAGGGTGTGCTTGGTCGACAGGGCCGCCAAACCGGACAGCCCAGCCTCGCGGGCGCCGCCGAAGCCCTTGCCGAAGCCGGCGCGCTCGATCAGCCACGCGGCGCTGGTCTTGATCCCGTCGCCGCCGGGATAGCGCGGTGGCTCCACGTCGGCTCCGAGCCGCTCGTGCACCCGGGCCACGAGCCGTTCGAACGCTCGTGCCCCGAGGATCGGGTTGGTGAAGAAGGATCCGCAGCTCCACGTGTCGTGGTCCTCGGCATCGAGAACCATCCCGCGGCGCCGGCGCTGGGCGAGCACCGCCTCGCGGGCGTCGGCGAGCGGCACCCGGGTGCCCAGGGGCACGTCGAGACCCGCGGCCAGGTCGGCATACGCAATCGGGGCGGACAGGTCGGCGAGGGTGAGTTGGAAGGCGACGTCGAGCACGACATACCGGCTGCTTGCCTTGAACAGACTGTGCCGGTAGGTGAAAGCGCAGTCGGCGGCAGCGAAGGTGCGCACGGTCTGCGTCTCTCGATCCCAGGTGCGGACCTGGGCGATCGTCTGGGCGACCTCCTGCCCGTAGGCCCCGACGTTCTGCACCGGGGTCGCGCCGGTGCTGCCCGGTATGCCGGAGAGCGCCTCTATCCCCGACCAGCCCTCGGCGACAGCCAGGGCGACGACATCGTCCCAGGGCTCGCCGGCGGCGACCCGCACAAACGCCCCGCCACAGGCGTCCTGCGACTCCCGGGTCACACCGCTGGTCGCGACGCGCACGACGGTGCCGGGGAAGCCGGTGTCGGCGATCACCAGGTTGGAGCCGCCGCCCATGACCAGCAGCGGCTCGCCGGCGTCGTCGACCTCGCGGACCACGTCGACCAACTCATCGATGGTCGCGACAGTGACCAGCCGGGCGGCGGGTCCACCGACCCGCATGGTCGTATGCGGCGCGAGGGCCGCGTCGAACTCCTCGCGCACAGCGTCAGTCGAGTTGGACGGTCGCCAGGCAGCGGCCGAGCACCTTGGCGCCCGAGGCCGTCGTTGTCAGCTCAACCGTGGCTTGCTTCGTGGCCGCGTCGAGGGACTTCACCACGCCCGACACCTCGAGCGCGGCGCCCTCGCGGGGCACGACGACCATCGAGGTGAATCGGGTGCCATAGCGCAGCACTCGTCCGGCGTCACCGGCCCAGTCGGCGGCGACGGTGCCGGTGGCGCCCATCGTCCACATGCCGTGGGCGATGACATCGGGCAGGCCGACGCTCGTGGCGAAGTCCTCGTCCTGGTGGATGGGGTTCTGATCGAGGGAGGCCGCGGCATACGCCAAGAGGGTCTCGCGGGTCACCGAGACGGTGACCGGGCCGAGCACGTCGCCGACGGCGACCTCGGAGAACTGACGGGCCATGACCTACTCCCCTCCCCGCACGACGATCGTCGAGGTGGTCGTGGTCACCGGCTGCTCGCCGGCGGTGATCTCGGTGCGGACGCTGATCATCGCGTGCCCACCCGCCGAGCGGATGCTGTCGACGGTCGTCTGCGCCGTGATCTCGTCGCCGGCCGTGATCGGCCGGTGGTGGACGAAGCTCTGCTCACCGTGCACAACCCGCGAATAGTCGATGCCCGCCTCCGGATCCTGGACGTATGCCCGCGAAGCCAGTTGGTCGAAGCGCACCGCCATCGTGGGGGGCGCGATGACATCGCGATAGCCCGCGGCGCGGGCCGCGGCGGCATCGGTGTGGACGGGGTCGGTCGCACCCACCGCGGCAGCGAAGGCCGCGATCATCGCGGCATCCACGGCATACGGGCCGACCGGGGCGAAGGTGCGCCCGACGAAGCTCTCGTTGACCGGCATACCGGCCACCCTATCGACGGCCGGGACGCCGACGCGCCCCGGACCAGCGGTAGGTCAGGGGCGCGTCGAGGCGAGGCTTGACGAGGCGTCAGCGGGTCTCGCGGTGCGGGGTGTGCTTGCGGCAACGCGGGCAGAACTTGGCAAGCTCGAGCCGGTCCGGGCTATTGCGGCGGTTCTTCTCCGTGATGTAGTTGCGCTCCTTGCACTCCGTGCACGCCAAGGTGATCTTGGGGCGGATTTCGGTGGACTTCTTGGCCACGGGGCAACCTACTTCTGAATGGACGGTGGATCGGACCCCGGGCGCGCACGGGCGGACCGCACGCGGCTGGGACAACGACTTAACAGGATACCGAGCGCTCGTGTTCCCACGAAATCGCCAGTGGTAGCGGGAGCGGGGCTCGATCCCGCGACCTCACGATTATGAGTCGTGCGCTCTAACCAGCTGAGCTACCCCGCCATGGGCCCGCGCGCCGCGAAGCGGCGAACCTGAGCCCCCTGTCGGAATCGAACCGACGACCTTTTCCTTACCATGGAAACGCTCTGCCGACTGAGCTAAGGAGGCCTGCCCTCCGCGTGGAAGGGCGCTCGGAGAGATTACACGGTGGGGGCGCTGCGGGTGAAATTGCGATCGCGCTTCAGCCTACGTATGCCGCGCCGGAGACACGCCCAGGGCCGCGTCGAGGGCTATGGCCAGCCAAGTCGGCGCCAGGGCGGGCGGTCGTTGCGTCACCGTGGAAGCCCCTGCGGGCGTGGGCCTGAGTGGATGGAGTCCACGACAGGGCAGGAGTGGGGTCAACCCCACATTGCGGCCACGCTGTTGACTCGACGCGGAGATTATCCAGGTCAACCGGGGTAGGGGTTGCCATTGCGGTCGTAGCGGATGAGCAGGTGCCCGAGCAGATGTCAGGGCCCGCCGGCCCCGAGCTGTCACCCGCAAAGCAGACGTCAAACCACGCAGGCCGCGTCGGCGACGTCGAGGGCCGTGTCGAGCGCGCGGAGGCCGTCGTCCAACTCCTCCTCGGTGATGACCAGCGGCGGGACGATGTGGAGGCGATTGCCCGCGACGAAGGGCCACATCCCGGCCGCCTTGCACGCGGCGGTGACCTCGGCCATCGACGCAAGGGGCGCCCGCGTGGCCCGGTCGCTGACCAGCTCGACGGCCCAGAAGACACCGAGGCCGCGTACCTCGCCCACGCTCGGGTGCTTCTCCATCAGACCCCGCAGGCGCGGGCCGATGACGCCCTCACCGAGGTCGCGGGCGCGCTCGATGATGCCCTCGTCCTTGAAGATCTCGATCGACGCGACAGCGGAGGCACAGGCGAGCGGGTGGCCGCTGTAGGTCAGGCCGCCGGGATACGGCTCGTCCTGGAAGGACGCGGCGATCCGATCGCTGATGATGACCCCGCCGAGCGGGACATAGCCGGAGTTGACCCCCTTGGCGAAGCAGATCAGGTCGGGGGTGACGCCCCAGTGGTCGATCGCGAACCACTCCCCCGCGCGCCCGAAGCCGGCCATCACCTCATCGGCGATCATCACGATCCCGAATTCGTCGCAGATCGCGCGAACACCGGCGAGATAGCCGTCCGGGGGCACGAGGATGCCGTTGGTGCCCACGACGGTCTCGGAGATCAGCGCGGCAATATGGTGCGGACCTTCGGCGGCGATGATGTCGCGCAGGTGCTGCAGGGCTCGTTCGCACTCCTCCTGCTCGGTCGTCGCGTGGAAGTTGGAGCGGTAGAGGTAGGGGCCGAAATAGTGGACCACCCCAGGCACCGCGGGTTCGGAGCCCCACCGGCGGGGCTCACCGGTCAGGCTGATCGCGCCGGCGGTCGCACCGTGATAGCTGCGGTAGGCGGCGAGCACCTTCTGCCGGCCCGTATGCAGTCGCGCCATCCGGACCGCGTTCTCCGTCGCCTCGGCGCCGCCATTGGTGAAGAAGACCATGTTGAGATCGCCTGGGGCGAGCTCCGCGATGGCAGCGGCGGCCGCCGATCGCATGTCATTGGCCATCGCCGGCGAGACCGTGGTCATCCGGGCGGCCTGCTCCTGGATGGCGGCGACCAGCCGCGGATGCTGGTAGCCGATGTTGACATTGACAAGTTGACTCGTGAAGTCGACATAGGTCCGGCCGTCGTCCGTGGTGATCCGGGCGCCTTCGGCGGCGACCACCGGCACCGGGTCGATCTTGGCCTGCGCCGACCAGGAGTGGAAGACATGCCGGCGATCTAGCCGCCGCACCTCCTCCGGCGTCAGCGTGGGCAGCAGGGACGGGTTCGCGGCGACATCGACCATGCTCGCGATGGTATGCCCGTCGCCGCCACGTGTGGAGCGCCTGCGCCGCGATGCAGCGCTCGAGGACGTTGCCCTCAGCGGGGCAGGAGGGCGTTCGCGGCGGCCCACGCGGCATACGCCCGGGCACTGTCTTTGACCGTGCGCTCTTGCGTGTCGTAGTCGACGCGCACGATGCCGAAACGCTTGTCGTAGCCATAGGCCCACTCGACGTTGTCCAGCAGCGACCAGGCGAAGTAGCCGCGGACGTCCGCGCCCGGGGCGATCGCGTCGTGCACAGCGGCGAGGTGATCGTGCAGGTATGCCGTTCGCTCCTCGTCCCGCACGCGACCATCCGCGTCGAGGTGGTCATCAAAGGCCGCGCCGTTCTCGGTGACCAGGATCGGCAGCCCGGGCGCATCCGTCGAGACGCGCAGGAGCAGGTCGGTCAGTGCGCTCGCGTCCACAGGCCAGTCCATCGCCGTCACCGGAAATCCCGGGTCGACGAAGCTGACGCCCTGGGAGCCTGGATATGCGGCGATTTCCGGCGACTCGGGGTCCGCGATCACCAGGCTGGGACTGTAGAAGTTGACGCCGATGCTGTCGATCTTGGCAGCGATCAGATCGAGATCGCCCGGGCGCACGAAGCCGAAGTCGGTGTGCTCGAAGACATCTCGGCGGACGTCCTCTGGATATCCCCGGCCGAGGACCGGATCGAGGAAAATGCGGTTGGCGACGCCGTCGATGCGCCGGGCGGCATCGAGATCATCCGGGCGGTCACTCGCCGCGCGCACCTGATGGAGGTTGAGCGCCAACGACACCTCGGCCGTCCGGGGCAGGATCGCGCGGAGGCCGGAAACGGCGGTGCCGTGGCCGAGCAGGAGGTTGTGGGCGACGCGGAGCGCTAGCGCAGGGTCGCGCAGGCCGGGCGCATGCACGCCTGATCCGTGACCGAGGAAGGCCGAACACCACGGCTCGTTGAGCGTGGTCCAGGTTGCGACGCGGTCGCCGAGCCGCTCGGCGAGGATCGCGGCATACCAGGCGAAGAGCTTGGCCGTGGAACGCTCGCGCCAGCCGCCATCGTCCTGCAGCCACTGGCGCAGGTCCCAGTGATAGAGCGTGAGCACCGGGCGGATGCCGAGTTCGCGGATGGTGTCTACGAGCCGGTCGTAGAAGTCCAGCCCCGCCGCGTTGATCCGCCCGGGCACGGGTTCGATGCGTGGCCAGGACACCGAGAAGCGGTAGTCGGTCAGGCCGAGCTCGGCGACGATGGCGAGGTCCTCCCGCCAGCGCCGGTAGTGGTCGCAAGCGACATCTCCGGTGTCGCCGTTGACGATCGCTCCGGGCTGCCGGCAAGAGGTGTCCCAGATCGACGGTGTTCGTCCGTCAGCGGCGACAGCACCCTCGATCTGATAGGCGGCTGTTGCTGTGCCCCAACGGAATCCGCTGGGAAAGGTCAGAGACTCGGTCATCCCTTCACCGCGCCGTGCATGATGCCTCCGATGATCTGACGCCCGAAGAGGACGAAGACGAGCAGGATGGGGAAGGTGCCGACGACGGCGCCGGTGAGGGTCAAGGCGTAGTCGACCTCGATGCCCGAGGAAAGCGAGGAGATCGCGACCTGAACCGTCGGGTTCTCGGCATTGAGCACGACCAGGGGCCAGAAGAAGTCGTTCCAACTGGCGACGAAGGTCAGCAGGCCGAGGACCGCGGTGGCCGGTCGGGCGATGGGGAGCACGATGGAGCGATACGTCCGGAGGGTGCTCGCGCCGTCCACACGCGCCGCGTCGATGAGTTCCATCGGGAGTGCCTGCCGGAGGTATTGCGTCATGAAGAAGACGCCGAAGGCGGAGACCAGTCCGGGCGCGATGACCGCCTTGAGGCTGCTTGCCCAGTGGAACCCACTGGGTGACCATGATGTAGAGCGGGATGACGCCCAACTGCGTGGGGATCAGCATCGTCGCCACCACGAAGGCCAACAGCGCACCGCTGCCACGGAAGCGCAGCTTGGCGAAGGCAAAGCCGGCCATGGTCGAGGTGAAGACGACGGCGAGCGTCACGACCGACGAGACGATCGTCGAATTCAGCAGGGCGAGAGCGAAGTTGCCTTCCCGGAAGGCGTCCTTGACGTGCACCCAGAGCTGATCGCCAGGAGTCAGGGGTGGCGGGTATCGGCCGATCTGCGAGGCGTCGCGGGAGGCGATGACGAGCGACCAGTAGAGCGGGAAGGCCGAGATGAGGACCAGAACGATGAGCAGGGCATAGGTGAGCCAGGAGGCGTCACCGGCGCGGCGGCGCTTAGCCATGTCAGTCCTCTCCGGAGATCCGGCGCACGAGAAGGAGATTGACGATCACGACGATGCCGATGACGACCAGAAGGCCGAGCGCAATAGCGGACGCATAGCCATACCGGCCGTTGAACCAGAACTGTTGATAGGGATAGAGCACGACAGTCTGGAACTGCCGCCCTGAGCCGCCATTGGCGGCGCGGGTGCTGTCGAAGAGCAGTGGCTCACCGAAGTGTTGGAGCGCGCCGATTGTCGAGACGATGACGGTGAAGATGATGGTGGGTCGCAGGCTCGGCACGGTGATGTGCCAGAACTGCTGCCACTTAGAGATCGCGCGGATAGGTCAGGGTCGTCGGGTGGGTCGGGTGTCCCAGCGGTGGGTCGTCCAGGCTCGGCGGAGCAGGCTTCGGGTGATGATGACCGCG